>JALVCM010000137.1 GCA_027010005.1 Thiohalobacter sp. | reverse complement strand
TGACGGCGACGCGGCCGGCATGCTCGCCAAACGCCAGCCTGATGGCGCTGACTTCGGCGACATCACCGGCCGGTGTCGAGGTGCCGTGCGCATTGATGTAGTCGACATCTTCCACGTTAATGCCTGCGTCGCGCATGGCATTCCGCATGCAACGTGCAGCGCCCTCACCACCCGGCGAAGGCTGGGTCATGTGATAGGCGTCACCGCTCATGCCATAACCCGCTACCTCGGCATAGATATTGGCGCCACGGGCGCGTGCATGCTCGTATTCTTCGAGCATCAGAACACCTGAACCATCGCCAAGCACAAAACCGTCGCGTTCCAGGTCCCAGGGACGGCTTGCTGTTTGCGGGTCATCGTTACGTGTTGATAAAGCCTTGGCCGCTGCAAAGCCGCCCAGCCCGGTATGTGTAGTAGCCATTTCGGCGCCACCTGCCAGCATGGCATCTGCATCACCATAGGCAATGATGCGTGCGGCTTCACCGATGCTGTGTGTTCCCGTCGAACAGGCCGTTACCATAGCGATATTCGGCCCTTTCAGGTTCAGCATGATCGACAGGTTGCCGGAAATCATGTTGATGATATTGGACGAGACAAAAAACGGCGAGATCTTTCGCGGACCACCGTTCAGGTAGGCATCGTAGTTCTTTTCGATACCCGGCAGCCCGCCAATGCCGGAACCCATCGAGACACCGACACGTTCCGCGTTGGCCTCGGTCACTTCCAGTCCCGAATCCCGCAGCGCCTGGATACCGGCCGCTACACCATAATGGATAAAGGTGTCCATTTTGCGGGCTTCTTTTTTCGACATGTATTCCGTGACGTCGAAGTTCCGGACGCTGCCGCCAAAACGGACCGGGAATGCGGATACATCAAAGGATGTAATCGGGCGGATACCGCTCTTGCCTGAGATAATATTTTCCCAGGCTTCAGGCACGCTGGAACCGACAGGCGTGACGGCACCCAGACCTGTAACCACTACACGGCGTTCAGACACTGTGCGTTACTCCAGTCCGTTGAAAAATCGCGGTAGCAAAATGACCAGAACGCCGGCACCCTTGCGGGTGACCAGCGTTCTGTACATGGAAACGGCTGTGATTAACCGAGGTGAGCGCTGACGTAGTCAATCGCTTGCTGGACAGTACCGATCTTCTCTGCCTCGTCATCAGGAATCTCACACTCGAATTCTTCTTCAAGCGCCATAACCAGTTCCACGGTATCCAGGGAATCCGCGCCCAGGTCATCTACAAATGACGCTTCATTGGTGACAGAGTCCTCGCTGACATCCAATTGTTCGACGACTATCTTTTTGACGCGTTCTTCAACATTACTCATCGCTGAAATTTCCTCAGTTAATTTATATTCAGTCCTGACTGCGCGCGTATTTTAGTGAAAAGGTCATAGCCACGCCAGTCATCCAGTAATCATTAATTTGCCGCTGCCGCCGGTTATTTTACGGGCCTTTGCAGCGGTAATTTATGAATTAAAATAAACTTGTTTAACAATAGGTTGCAATATATATCCAGAACATACCTTATCAGGGCATATACATCCCGCCGTTGACGTGCAGGGTTTCGCCGGTGATATAGCCGGCCTGTGATGACGCCAGAAAGGCCACAGTGGCCGCAATATCCTCAACATCTCCGAGGCGTGCCAGCGGTATCTGGCCGATCAGCGCCTTGCGCTGTTCTTCCGGAAGTGCACGTGTCATGTCCGTATCGATAAAGCCCGGCGCAACCGCATTGACCGTAATGCCCCGCGAACCGACTTCACGTGCAAGTGACTTGGTAAAACCCAGCATACCGGCCTTGGCAGCCGAATAGTTGGCCTGGCCGGGGTTGCCGGTTGAACCCACGACGGATGCAATATTGATAATCCTGCCCTGCTTCGCCTTCATCATGCCACGTAATACCGCCTTGCTGAGACGGAACACCGATGTCAGGTTGGTATTGATGACATCATTCCACTCGTCTTCTTTCATCCGCATAAGCAGGTTGTCGCGTGTAATACCGGCATTATTCACCAGGATGGTCGGTGAGCCACCAAACGCATCCTTGATGGCTGCCATGGTGGCATCAACGGATTCGGCCTCGGTCACATTCAATGCAAGTCCCAGTCCGGTAATACCCTGTGCGTCGAAGTCCGCCTGTATGGCAGCCGCACCTTTATCCGTGGTTGCGGTACCGACAACTTTTGCGCCCTGTTTCCCGAGCGTGCGCGCAATCGCCTGGCCTATGCCACGGCTGGCGCCGGTTACCAGTGCAATCTGTTCGTGCAACGACATACGTATGCTCCCTCGTGTTCAGCTGATTGAGGCGATGGCCTTGTCCAGGTCTTCTGCTGTCTGGACCGGTATTGCCGTCAGTGATTTTTCAATACGTTTGGTCAGCCCGGCCAGCACCTTGCCCGGCCCGGCTTCCACCAGTGTCTCGATACCCTTTGCCTGCATGGTGCGTACGCAGTCAACCCAGCGCACCGGCCGGTACAGTTGTGCTGCGAGCACATTACGAATGGCGGCCGGATCGCTGTGTGATACCGCATCGACATTATGAATAACGGGTATGGATGGCGACTGTATTTCAATGGATGAAAGCTGGACGGCAAGCTGTTCGGCGGCGGGTTGCATGAGACTGCAATGCGACGGTACCGATACCGGTAACGGCAGCGCACGTTTGGCGCCTGCGGCTTTGGCAAGTTCGATGGCGCGCTCAACGGCGGCCGCGTTTCCGGCAATCACTACCTGCCCCGGGGAATTGTAGTTGACCGCGCTGACGACCTCGCCCTGTGCTGCCTCGGCACACACGGCCTCGACCTGTGCATCCTCAAGCCCGAGAATGGCAGCCATTGCACCGACACCGGCAGGCACAGCGTTCTGCATGTATTCACCGCGCTTTTCCACCAGTCCGACTGCATCGCTGAATGCAATCGCGCCAGCGCACACCAGCGCGGTATATTCACCCAGGCTGTGCCCCGCCATCTGCGCAGGAAGTGCATCGGTTTTTGCCTGCCAGCAGCGCCATGTCGCAACACCGGCCGTCAACATCGCCGGTTGTGTGCAGGCCGTCTGGTTCAGGGCTTCAGCCGGCCCGTCCTGGACGCGCTCCCAGAGATCGTAACCCAGCACGGTCGAGGCCTCGGCAAAGGTTTCGCCCACCTGCGGGAAAGCCTCCGCCAGCGCTGACAGCATGCCGACGGATTGCGAGCCTTGCCCGGGAAATACCATGGCAAGCGTTGATCGTGTCTTTGAATGGGTCATGGTTCGACGGATAAATCAGAATTTGAGAAGGATGGAACCCCAGGTAAAACCGCCGCCAAAGGCTTCCATCAGCAGGGTTTCACCGGGCTGGATGCGGCCATCGCGCACCGCCACGTCCAGTGCGAGCGGGACCGAGGCACTGGAGGTGTTGCCGTGCTCGTCGACGGTCACCACCACATGGTCCATGGACATGCCGAGTTTCTTTGCGGTCGCCTGGATAATGCGGATATTGGCCTGGTGCGGTATCAGCCAGTCGATGTCCGATTTTTCCAGGTTATTGGCTTCCAGTGTTTCATCGACGATACGGCCCAGTGTATTCACCGCTACCTTGAACACCTCGTTACCCTTCATGGTCACATAGCCGTTACCGTCCTTGAGGCTGTCATAGCCCTGGCTGACACCGCCGGGCACAGTCAGCAGATGTTCATAGGCGCCATCGGCATGCAGGTGCGTCGACAGGATACCCGGCTCTTCACTGGCTTCAAGAATCACCGCACCGGCGCCATCACCGAACAGCACACAGGTACTGCGGTCGGTCCAGTCCAGTACGCGGGAGAGTGTTTCCGCACCCACTACCAGGGCGCATCTGGCAGACCCGGTGCGGATAAACTTGTCCGCAACACCCAGTGCGTAAACGAAGCCGGTGCAGACCGCCTGGATATCAAATGCTGCGCAGCCATGACGGTCCAGACGTTTCTGTAACAGGCAGGCCGTACTGGGAAAGACGCGGTCCGCCGTGGTCGTCGCCACGATAATCAGATCGATGTCCTGCGCATCACGACCGGCAGCTTCCAGCGCGCGGCGCGCAGCGTGCTCGGCCAGGTCGACGGTGTTCTGCCCTTCCACGGCAACATGTCGCTTGCTGATACCGGTGCGTTCGCGTATCCACTGGTCGGTGGTATCGACGAGCTTTTCGAGGTCCTTGTTGGTCAGCACCTTGTCCGGAAGATAACCGCCTGTGCCTGTAATTCGTGCGTACATCAGCCCGCCTGCCTTTTGGATAAAATGACCTGGAGCCGGGATTTGATGCGTTCCGGCACGTTTTGCTCGACGACTTCGACCGCGACATTGATGGCATTGCTGAAGGCCAGCACATCCGCCCCGCCGTGGCTCTTGATGACCGAACCCCGCAAACCGAGCAAGCTGGCGCCATTATAGCGCCGCGGGTCGATCTGGCGGCGAAAAGCTTTCAGTACCGGCAGGGCAAACAATGCGGCAATGCGGGTCAGGATATTGCGGGTAAATTCCTTCTTGATGAAGTGGGCAATCATTTTCGCAACGCCCTCGCTGGTTTTCAGTGCGATATTACCGACAAAACCATCGCACACCACCACCTCGACGTCTCCGCAATAGACATCGGTACCTTCGACAAAACCGATATAGTTCAGTTCACCGGAAGACAACAGGCTGGCCGCTTCCTTGACGGTTTCGTTGCCTTTCATTTCTTCTTCACCGACATTGAGCAGACCGACGCGTGGTGCTTCGCTATGGTCCAGTGCACTGGCCAGCACAGATCCCATCAGGGCAAACTGAAACAGCTGTTCGGGCGTACTGTCGATATTGGCGCCCAGGTCCAGCATCCAGGTGTGCCCGTGCATGGACGGTAATGAGGTACAGATTGCGGGGCGGTCGATCCCCGGCAGGGTCTTCAGCACGTAGCGTGCCGTCGCCATCAGGGCGCCGGTATTCCCGGCGCTGACGCAGGCCTGGGCATGCCCTTCCTTGACCATATTGATGGCCACGCGCATGGAAGAGTCTTTCTTGAAGCGCAGGGCATGGGAAGCCAGTTCATCCATTTCGACGTGCTGTGAGGCGTGGCGGATTTTCAACCGGGGGTGATCCGTCAGGCCCAGGCCCGCCAGTGCACGGTTGATGATCGCCTCATCGCCGACCAGTAGCAGATGGACATCATCACGCTTTTCCAGCACGGACTTCGCGGCCGGCAACACGACATCGACGCCGTGGTCACCACCCATCACATCCAGCGCAATAGTGATTTTTTCAGTCATGCACTAAAAAACACACGCTGCCCCCGGTGACCGGGAAGCAGCGTGTCCTGATAGTAATAACGAATACCCGGGGACCCGCAACGCGGATCAGTCGAGGTCTTTATTAACAACCTTGCGACCGCGGTAGTAACCGTCGGGACTGATGTGATGGCGCAGATGGGTTTCGCCCGTGGTCTGCTCGACAGACAGCGCCGCGCCCTTCAGGCTGTCGTGCGAACGGCGCATGCCACGCCGGGAAGGGGTCTTGCGGCTCTTTTGTACTGCCATGAGTGTATCTCCTGCTTGCTAAAGCGTCTTTCAGCGTTTCAGTTTTCCCAGTACTGCAAAAGGATTTTCCTTTTCCGGTACCGGCTGGTTCACATGGTCTGCCTGGCAGTGTTCCGCCCCCTCGTGACTCGGGACAGACGGTACTGCCAGCAACACCTCGTCTTCGATGACATCGAAGGTTTTTAACGGATCGCCGGTCACCAGCATCGGCTCGTAACCTTCCGGCAATCGCACAACCTCGTCATCACTGTTAATGATGCCAAGGCTGAAGCCCAGGTCGAGCGGAAAGCTCAGCGTACCAAGACAGCGCTGGCAGACCAGGCTGACGTTGCCCCGGATCCTGCCCTTCAATGTCCGGATGCGCCGCTCGTCGAGGTCAAACGCGAGTTCGACCTCAAGCTCACCTTCCCTTGATGCCAGTAATGGCGCCAGCCGGTCCAATTGGTCCACTGGCACCACACCACGAAAGGAGCGCCCGACATCGGCAAGCCCCATGGGCTCAATTTGCTCCGGCAGACGATCCAACATAAGCGCGCAATGATACTCGCTGGCCGACACCAGTGTCAAAGATAAATGATTGAAAAACCGGCAGGTTAGCCAGCCGGTGCCGTTGCGGCTATAGTTGACAGGGAAACGGGTTTTACGTAGAAAAACAAGCTCTTTGGCACATTTCATCATGATTGGCCGGAAATGCCGCTATGCTCAGGGAAGCGCCGCTGAATGCGCACAGGGAAAACGGGGGACGCTTGATCAGGAAAATCCTTATTGCCAACCGGGGTGAAATCGCCGTCCGTATCGTCCGCGCCTGCCAGGAAGCGAACATCGAATCGGTCGCGATTTATGCCGAACCGGACCGTCATGCCCTGCATGTCAAAAAGGCCAGCGAGGCCTATTCGGTCGGCCAGGACCCGCTGGCCGGATACCTGAATGCACACCGTATCGTCAATCTGGCCGTTTCGACCGGCTGCGACGCCCTGCACCCGGGCTACGGTTTCCTGTCCGAGAATCCCCAGCTGGCACATATCTGCGAACGCCGGGGTATCCGCTTCATCGGCCCGTCGGCCGAAGTCATCCGCCGCATGGGCAACAAGATCGAGGCCAGGCGGTTAATGCAGGCCGCCGGCGTGCCCGTGGTACCGGGCAGCGATGAAAACCTGACGGGGATCGACGAGGCGATCGCACTGGCCAGCGAGATTGGCTACCCGGTCATGCTCAAGGCCACCTCGGGTGGTGGCGGTCGCGGCATTCGCCGCTGCAATCACGAAGCCGCGCTGCGCAAGAATTATGAACGCGTACTGTCGGAAGCCACCAAGGCGTTTGGCAGTGCCGACATCTTCCTGGAAAAATGCATCGACCGGCCACGCCATATCGAGGTACAGATTCTCGCCGACAGTCACGGCCATACCATTCACCTGTTCGAGCGCGACTGCTCCATCCAGCGTCGTCACCAGAAGCTGATCGAAATCGCCCCCTCACCCCAGCTCACCGATGCGCAGCGTGAAAAACTCGGCCAGTGGGCAATCCGGGCCGCCGAGGCCGCCGCCTATGTCAATGCCGGTACGGTGGAATTCCTGATGACCGAAGACGGGGAATTTTATTTCATGGAAATGAATACCCGTCTGCAGGTTGAACACACGGTAACGGAAAGTATTACCGGGGTGGACATTGTCCGCGAACAGATTCGTATTGCCGACGGCCAGCCGCTGCGCTTTGCCCAGTCGGAAATCCGCCGCCGTGGTTTTGCCATGCAGTTCCGCATCAACGCGGAAGACCCGAAGAATGATTTCCTGCCCAGTTTCGGGCGCATTACCCGTTACTTCGCGCCGGGCGGTCCGGGTGTGCGTACCGACGCCGCCATGTACAGCGGTTACACCATCCCGCCCTATTACGATTCCATGTGTGCCAAGATTACCGTGTGGGCACTCGAGTGGGATGAACTGATCAACCGTGCGCGGCGCGCCCTGCACGATACCGGCGTGTATGGTGTCAAGACCACGATCCCCTACTATCTCGCCGTACTGGATGCGGAGGAATTCCGTGCGGCCTGTTTCAATACCAGCTTTGTCGAAGACCACCCGGAACTGGTCAATTACAAGGCCAGCCGTCCGACCCGGGAACTGGCCGCTGTCATTGCCGCGACCATCGCCTCCAATGCAGGATACTGATAACACCATGAGCAAAGTCAATATCACCGATGTCATTCTGCGCGATGCCCACCAGTCACTGATCGCCACCCGCATGCGCACCGAAGACATGCTGCCGGTGTGTGAACGGCTGGATCGTATCGGGTACTGGTCGCTGGAAGTCTGGGGTGGCGCCACCTTCGACGCCTGTATCCGTTACCTGAAGGAAGACCCCTGGGAACGCCTGCGCAAGCTGCGTGAAGCCCTGCCCAGAACACAACTGCAAATGCTGCTGCGCGGCCAGAACCTGCTCGGCTACCGCCACTACTCCGACGACGTGGTACGCGCGTTTGTCGCACGTGCCGCCGACAACGGTATGGATGTGTTCCGCATCTTCGATGCGCTGAATGATGTGCGCAACCTGGAAACCGCGATCAGGGCGGTCTGTGAAGCCGGTAAACATGCCCAGGGCACCATTTGTTACACCACCAGCCCCGTACACGGCATCGAACAGTTCGTGGAGATGGCGAAACAACTGGAAAACCTCGGCTGCCAAAGCATTGCAGTCAAGGACATGGCCGGGTTACTCACACCGATGGTCACGGCAGAGTTGTTCGATGCACTGACATCGGCCGTGTCCCTGCCCGTTCACCTGCACATGCACGCCACCGCCGGTGTGGCCGAAATGTGTCATTTGAAGGCCATCGAGAATGGTTGCAGGCATATCGACACCGCCATCTCGACTTTTGCCGGCGGTGCCTCACACCCGCCGACAGAAAGTATGGTCGCCGCCCTGCACAACACACCCTGGGAAACCGGCCTGGACCTGAAGGCCCTGCAGGAAATCGGTTTCTACTTCCGCGAGGTGCGCAAGAAATACCACCAGTTCGAAAGCGAGATGACCGGGCTGGATACCCGCGTGCAGGTCTACCAGGTACCGGGCGGTATGATTTCCAACCTGCACACCCAGTTGCGCGAACAGGGTTCCCTGAACCGTATCGAGGAAGTCCTGCAGGAAATTCCCCGCGTGCGCGAAGACCTGGGTTACCCGCCGCTGGTCACACCGACTTCACAGATTGTCGGTGCCCAGGCGGTTCTGAACGTACTTACCGGTGAGCGCTACAAGACGATCAGTAACGAAGTAAAACTGTATTTGCAGGGCCGCTACGGACGCGCACCGGGCCGGGTCAATGCCATGGTCCGGCAGCAGGCCATCGGCAACGAGGACGTTATCGACGTACGCCCCGCCGACCTGCTCGATGATGAGATGGATCGCCTGCGTGAAGAAACCGCCGACATTGCCTATAGCGAGGAAGATGTTCTCACCTGCGCCATGTTCCCTGACCTGGGCCGGGAGTTCCTCACCGAACGTAACGCCGATATTCTCGCCCCCGAACCACTGGAACCTCTCGCCAGTGACGTGGCGTCACAACCCCGACCGACCGAGTTCAATGTTACCCTGCACGGAGAGACCTACCACATCCAGATCACCGGTACCGGCCACCCCGGGCAACAGGAACGCCCTTTCTATATGACCGTCGACGGAGTGCCCGAGGAAGTGCTGGTGGAAACCCTCTCGGAACTGGAAACGCAGGACAGTGACACGACATCGATCAAGGGCAGCAAACGCCCGCGTGCCGTCAGTCCCGGTGATGTCGCCACCTCCATGCCCGGTACTGTCATCGATGTACTGGTCGAGGTCGGTGACAAGGTATCCGCCGGTGATCCGTTACTGATCACGGAAGCCATGAAGATGGAAACGGAAATCCAGGCACCGATCAATGGCACCATCAAGACAGTGTATGTTGCCAAGGGCGACAGTGTGAACCCGGATGAGACCCTGATCGAGATCGGCAACTAGGGCAACTCCAACCAATGCCTTAACCTGGGTTCCCCTGGGCAGCAAGGCACGTTATGCCCCCCATGTACGGTTGCAGCACATCGGGGATACGCACGGAACCGTCGGCCTGCTGGTAGTTTTCCAGTACCGCCACCAGTGCACGCCCGACCGCCAGTCCTGAACCATTGATCGTGTGCACCAGCTCCGGTTTACCGGTGTCCGGGTTGCGCCAGCGGGCTTTCATACGCCTTGCCTGGAAAGCCTCGCAGTTGCTGCAGGAGGAAATTTCACGGTAGGCCTGCTGACCGGGCAGCCAGACTTCCAGGTCATAGGTCTTGGCAGCGGAAAACCCGATATCGCCGGTGCACAGTGTCACGACACGATACGGGAGTTCGAGTTTCTGCAGGATGGTTTCCGCGTGACCGGTCAGTGCTTCCAGGGCCGCGTAGGAATCTTCAGGGCGCACGATCTGCACCATTTCAACTTTCTCGAACTGGTGTTGCCGGATCAGGCCCCGGGTATCCTTGCCATAGGAGCCGGCTTCGGAACGGAAACAGGGTGTGTGGGCAGTCAGGCGCAGTGGCATATCATCTGCCTCCACGATCTCGTCACGTACCAGGTTGGTGACCGGGACTTCGGCGGTCGGAATCAGGTAGAACGGATCGTCGCCCCGGGTGGCAAACAGGTCTTCCTCGAACTTCGGCAACTGCCCTGTCCCACGCAGGCTGTCCGCATTGACGAGGTAGGGCACATAACATTCCTGGTAACCGTGTTCACCCGTATGAGTGTCGAGCATGAACTGGGTCAGCGCACGTTGCAGGCGCGCGAGAGGACCGCGCAGTACCGCAAAGCGTGAACCGGACAGCTTGACGGCGGTATCGAATTCCATACCGTGCAGGGCTTCGCCGATATCGACATGGTCCTTCACTTCGAAATCAAACGCAGGTGGTTCTCCCCAGCGCCGGACTTCGAGATTGTCCGCCTCGTCATTTCCCACCGGCACGGATTCGTGCGGGATGTTCGGTATGGCCATCAGGATGGCATCCAGATCTGCCTGAACGTCTTCCAGTTCGTGCCGTGCAGCATTGAGTTGCTCGCCCAGGCCGGCAACTTCGTCCAGCAACGGCTGGATATCCTCGCCTGCCGCCTTGGCCTTGCCGATCGCCTTTGAACGGCTGTTACGCTCGGCCTGCAGGGACTCGGTTTTTACCTGGATGGCCTTGCGGCGCGTTTCCAGGGCTTCGATGGCGGCGGTATCGAGCTCAAAGCCACGCCGTTTGAGTTGTGCGGCAACGCCGGCAAGATTATTTCGGAAAAGTTTCGGGTCGAGCATGTTGTTCTCTTGTTCAGTGATTCATTTCGGCCTGCCAGCGCACGATGTGTCCGGCACCGACAAGGTCTTTGACATGTTCCAGGATACGATCTGTTTTTTCCGGCGTATCGAAGAATTCCACGGTGACCGGCAGGTCCAGCGACAAATCGACCAGCGAAGCGGTGTGCAGGCGGCCACTGCCGCCAAAGCCACTTACGGCACGGAATACCGTTACGCCACGGACTTTTTCTTCATCGTGTAGCCGCTTCAGCAACGGCTCCAGTGTCTTGTCCGCCTCGGTGAGGTAGACACGCACAAATGTCACGGTTTCCCAGTTCATAGCTGCCTCGCTAACATAACGCCAAGTGCGGCGGCTGCCACGCACAGCACCACACTGGCCAGGGTGTTGACCAGGGCGCGGACATACTGTCCGCCTTCCATGAGCATCAGTGTCTCGATGGAAAAGGTCGAGAAGGTCGTAAAGGCGCCGAGCAAGCCGATCAACATGAAGGCGCGCATACCGGCACTTCCGAAAGAACGCTCCAGCAGCCAGATATACAGGAACCCCATCACCAGACTGCCGAGGACATTAACGGCCAGCGTACCATACGGAAAGCCGCGCCCCGCCATGGCATAAACCGCGGTGGATACCCAGTAACGCAACACCGCACCGAGTGCGCCGCCACCGGCAATGGCAAGTACCTGACTCATGGGCGCGAAGGATACCGGAAGGCTTGCCGGTACGCATTCATTTGTCGGCCTCGTGGCGATCCCGTTCACGCAGGCGGGCCAGCTTTTCGGCAATTTTTATTTCCAGGCCGCGCTCGACCGGCCGGTAATAGCGTGTTCCCGCCAGCGCGTCGGGGAAGTAGTTTTCATTGGCTGCGTAGGCGTCCGGCTCATCGTGGGCATAGCGGTAGGTCTTGCCGTAGCCAAGCTCTTTCATCAGGCGGGTCGGCGCATTGCGCAGGTGCAGGGGCACATCCAGTGAACCCCGTTCGCGGGCATCTTTCATGGCGGCTTTCCACGCCATATAGACCGCATTGCTCTTGGCGGCACAGGCCAGGTAGGTTACGGCCTGGGCAATGGCCAGTTCGCCTTCCGGGCTGCCGAGCCGTTCCTGGGTTTCCCAGGCGTCGAGCGCCAGGGCAAGTGCACGGGGATCGGCATTGCCGATATCTTCCGACGCCATGCGTACCACCCGTCTTGCCACGTACAGGGGATCACAGCCACCATCGATCATGCGCGCCAGCCAGTACAGGGCGGCGTCGGGTGCTGATCCACGAACTGCCTTGTGCAGCGCGGAAATCTGGTCGTAGAAGGCCTCGCCCCCCTTGTCGAAGCGACGCACGCCCCCGCCGATCACTTCAGCCAGTACCGCGCTGTCGATAGCGCCCTGTTCATCGGCCAGGTCACTGGCGATTTCCAGCAGGCTCAGGGCACGCCGTGCATCACCGTCGGCAGCACGGGCCAGCTGTTGCAGCTGACTGTCATCGATGGTGAGAGCAAGTGCCGCCAGACCGTGCTCGCTGTCAGTGAGTGCCTGTTTCAATACCCGGACCAGGTCGGCTTCCTCGAGCCGCCGCAGTACGTAGGTTCGCGCCCGTGACAGTAATGCATTGTTCAGCTCGAACGACGGGTTCTCGGTGGTGGCACCAACGAACAGCAGTGTCCCGTCTTCTACGAAGGGCAGGAAAGCGTCCTGTTGCGCCTTGTTGAAACGATGCACCTCATCGACAAACAACAGCGTCTGGCGTTGTTCGACCGCCTGTCGCTGCTTGGCAATCTCGACCACCTGGCGAACGTCCTTGACGCCAGCCAGTACGGCGGAGATTGCCACAAACTCCGCACCGGAGGTTTTCGCCAGCAGGTGTGCCAGCGTGGTCTTGCCGGTGCCGGGTGGCCCCCAGAAAATCATTGAATGAAGCTGACCACTTTCCACGGCGAGCCGCAGTGGTTTGCCGGGGCCGAGGATGTGCATCTGGCCGATAAAAGTGTCCAGGCTGGTCGGCCGCATGCGGTCAGCCAGCGGCCTGAAGGCAGCCAGCGCTTCACTCATGGGGCAGCGCCGATGACATCGGTACCGGGCGGGAGTTCGAGCCTGAACAGCGCCGGGTCAAGTGGCTGGTTCAGTCGGATATCGCTGAACCGGATGCGTGTCTGGTTGCCAAAACCGTCACGGACCTCGATAACTTCCAGCCGGTCCTTGCGCAATCCGATCCTGACCGCCTCCACCGCCGCGTCCTGCCCTTTCGGTTGCAGGCGAAACCAGTCCACGCCCCCCGTATTACCAATCGATGTCGTATTCATCACCTCGGACAGGGGCCGCAGACCACTTAGCAGCATCGCGGGGGTGCTTGTTAACGTTTCATCGATCGGACTGACACTGGCCTGTTCAAGGTCTGCGTCATAGTTCCACAAGCGCTTGCCGTCGGCGACAATGACCTGGTGGTGGGGCGTGCTGTAATTCCAGCGAAAACGGCCCGGTTTGCTGATCCAGACCTGCCCGCCGGATTCCTGTACCAGTTCACCGTTGGCATCCACGACACGCTGGGTGAAATTTGCCTCAAAGGTCTTCAGTGCCGAGAAATAATCACTGACCGGGTCGGCGACAGCCGAAAATGAAAACGTTACTGACAGCGCCAGCAACAGACGCAAAAAGAACATCGACCTCATGGAATCTTCCCGTTGACCTGCATTATTAGGGAAACACTGATTAATTTCTTCACTGTCATCCCGGCGAATGCCGGGATCCAGTGGCTTCAATAACATGGATTCCGGCCTTCGCCGGAATGACGAATTAATCAGAAGTATCCCGGGTATGGACAGCGAAACGGCGCAGGTGTTCATCATACTTCCGGTGGCGGTGGCGCCAGGACTTCACGGTTACCGTTGGATTGTTGTGGCCCGACGATACCGATGCTCTCCATTTGCTCGATCATGCGGGCGGCACGGTTATAGCCGATCTTCAGACGGCGCTGCACGCCGGAAATCGAGGCCCGGCGCGTTTCAGTAACGAT
>JALVCM010000136.1 GCA_027010005.1 Thiohalobacter sp. | reverse complement strand
GGTGCACCAGTCCATTGTGACGCCGTCGAATCTCGTGCAGTCGCTGGCCGGTGTCGCGGCAGCCTTGTTGCAGAGCAAAAAGGCGCGTGCGCCGGAAGCGTTACAGGCCGTTATCGAACAGACCCTGCCGAATGACACTGAACAGGCGATGGCCGCTACGCTCGCGGATGCGGATGATGCCACCGTGTTGCTGGGCCTCGATGCTGCCATACACCCGGCCTTCTCGACCCTGCGTGCCATTGCCGTGCTGATCGGCGAACTGAGTGCTGCGAAGATTGGCTTTGTATCGGATGGCGCCAATAGCGCCGGTGCCTGCCTGGCCGGTGTGTTGCCACATCGCACAGTTGGCGGGACAGCGCGCGACAACGCCGGGCTGGATGCCGTGCAGATGATCGCGCAGCCGCGCAGGAATTACCTGTTACTGAATATCGAACCGGAATTTGATTCCGCCAATGGCGCGCAGGCGCTGGCCGCCATGCAGCAAGCGGAGTTTGTGGTGGCACTGACACCTTTTGTCACCGACACGATGCGCAAGTATGCCGACGTGCTGTTACCGTCCTCGGTATTTGCAGAAACCTCCGGCACCTTCGTCAATGTGGAAGGTCGCTGGCAGAGTTTTGCCGCCGCCTCGCGTGCGCCGGGCGACAGCCGTCCCGGCTGGAAGATCCTGCGCGTGCTGGGTAACCTGCTGGACCTCGACGGCTTCGACCAGGTGTCCTCGGAACAGGTACGCGATGCACTCAGCCAGCAGGTCGGTGAAGTGAAGCTCGACAACACAGCCTGCGGCGATGCAGCAACACCACACACTGCGAGCGGCGGGCTGGAACGTATCGCAATACTGCCCCTGTACGCCGTCGATAACAGTGTGCGCCGGGCCGGGTCCCTGCAACTGACACCGGACGGGCAGGTTGCACTATTGCGCCTGAACCCGGACGATGCGGCATCCCTGTCGCTGGCCGACGGCGACCGCGCCACGGTAACAGAGGATGGTAACAGCGTTACCCTCGAAGTCGTCGTCGATGCACGCGTGGTAAAAGGTGCGGCGGTTGCACCGCAGGCAATCGACGCAACACTGGCTCTGGGCGCGCCATCCGGCACACTCCAGGTGAAGAAGGC
This sequence comes from Thiohalobacter sp., assembly GCA_027010005.1. Classification (GTDB taxonomy): domain Bacteria; phylum Pseudomonadota; class Gammaproteobacteria; order DSM-19610; family DSM-19610; genus Thiogranum. Next base: position 2,976 of record JALVCM010000136.1, on the reverse strand, counting down.
ATAGGGCGGGGCGATGGAAGAGAGCACACTCATCGACTGGATCATCACCGGCGGCTGGATACTGATCAAGATCCTGATCATTGTCATTCCGCTGATGTTGTGTGTTGCCTACCTGACCTACGCCGAGCGCAAGATCATCGGCTATATGCAGCTGCGCATCGGCCCAAACCGGGTCGGCCCGCGCGGCTGGTTGCAGCCGATCGCCGACGCGCTGAAGCTGATGATGAAAGAAATCATCATCCCGGCGAAATCCAACAACTACCTGTTCGTTATCGCACCGACACTGGTCATCGCACCGGCGCTGGCAGCCTGGGCGGTGGTGCCGTTCGGCGAGGAACTGGTACTGGCCGATGTCGATGCCAGCCTGCTGTATATTCTGGCGCTGACCTCGGCCGGGGTGTACGGCGTGATTATTGCCGGCTGGGCATCCAACTCCAAATACGCCTTCCTGAGTACCATGCGCAGTGCGGCGCAGATCGTGTCCTATGAAATCGCCATGGGTTTTGCGCTGGTCGGCGTGCTGCTCGCCGCAGGGAGCATCAACCTCGGTGAAATCGTTATGGCGCAGAAAGGCAGCCTGCTGCACTGGTTCTGGTTGCCGCTGCTGCCGCTGTTCGTTATCTATTTTGTCTCCGGTGTGGCGGAAACCAACCGTGCCCCGTTCGACGTAGCGGAAGGCGAGTCGGAAATCGTCGCCGGTTTCCACGTGGAATACTCCGGCATGGCGTTCGCGGTGTTCTTCCTGGCGGAATACGCCAACATGATCCTGATCGCCACGCTGGCGGCGTTGATGTTCATGGGCGGCTGGCTATCACCGTTCGAGGGGATCCCGGTACTGGAGCCGATGTTCCAGTGGGTACCGGGGCTGGTCTGGCTGATCGCCAAGGCGGCGTTCTTCCTGTTCTTCTTCCTCTGGTTCCGCGCCACCTTCCCACGCTACCGCTATGACCAGATCATGCGGCTGGGCTGGAAGGTGTTTATCCCGATCACCATTTTCTGGCTGGCGATAGAAGGCGCTGCGGTCGTTGCCGACCTCGGCCCCTGGTTCGACTGAGGGCGATGCGATGTTAGCCTTGAAACATTACGTGAAAAGCCTGCTGCTCTGGGAACTGCTCAAGGGCATGCAGCTGACCGGGAAATACCTGTTCGCAAAAAAAATCACCGTGCAGTACCCGGAAGAGAAGACTCCGCAGTCACACCGCTTCCGTGGCCTGCACGCCCTGCGCCGCTACCCGAACGGTGAGGAACGCTGCATTGCCTGTAAACTGTGTGAAGCCGTCTGCCCGGCACTGGCCATCACCATCGAAGCCGGCCCGCGCGAGAATGATGGCACGCGTCGTACGACGCGCTATGACATCGACCTGTTCAAGTGTATTTTCTGCGGCTTCTGCGAAGAGTCCTGCCCGGTCGATTCGATCGTGGAAACACGGGTATACGAGTATCACTTCGAAAACCGGGGTGAAAACATCATGACCAAAGACAAGCTGCTGGCCATGGGTGACAAATACGAGCAGCAGATTGCCGAGGACCGCGCCGCCGACGCGGTATACCGCTAATGGAATTTGAACGTATCGTCTTTTATGTGCTGTCCGCTATCCTGGTGTTCGCCGCCACGCGCGTGATCACCGTGCGCAACCCGGTGCACGCGGCCCTGCACCTGGTGCTGGCGTTCTTCACCTGTGCCGGCCTGTGGTTGCTGCTGGAAGCCGAGTTCCTCGCTTTCACGCTGGTGCTGGTCTATGTCGGCGCCGTCATGGTGCTGTTCCTGTTCGTAGTGATGATGCTGGACATCAATGTGGCCGAGATGCGCGAAGGGTTTGTCCGCAACCTCCCGGTCGGACTGACGGTGGCCGGCCTGATGATCCTGGAACTGTGGCTGGTGATGAAGAACAAGGCGTTCGATGCGGCACAGATGCCGGAACCGCCAGCCCACGTGGCGGGCTACAGCAACACCCGCGAAATCGGCAGCGTGTTGTACACCGACTATGTATACCCGTTCGAGATTGCCTCGGTCATCCTGGTGGTGGCGATTATCGCGGCCATCGCCCTGACGCTGCGCAAGCGCAAGGCATCCAAACGCCAGGACCCGGCCGAGCAGGTGAAGGTACGCCGCCAGGACCGGGTGCGTGTCATCAAGATGGAGGCAGAGAGCAGGGACTGAACCGCGGTCCCGTTCAAAAAACAATTATGGTGCTTTCCGACTTTCTGATTCTGGGTTCGGTGTTGTTCGGTCTGAGTGTGGCCGGCATTTTTATCAACCGTAAAAATGTCATCCTGCTGCTGATGTGTATCGAACTGATGCTGCTGGCGGTGAATACCAACTTCATCGCCTTCTCGCACTTTCTTGGCGATACGGCCGGGCAGGTGTTCGTGTTCTTTATCCTGACCGTCGCCGCCGCCGAGGCGGCCATCGGCCTGGCGATTCTGGTGGTGCTGTTCCGAAACCGCCAGTCCATCAACGTCGAAGACCTCGACCGGTTGAAAGGGTAGCGCCGTGGAGACTGTCTATCTCGCCATTGTTCTCGCACCGCTGATCGGCTCGCTGCTGGCCGGCCTGTTCGGCAAGTTTATCGGCCGTAGCGGCGCGCACTGGTCCGCCATTCTGGGCGTGGGTACTTCATTTGTTCTGTCGGTGTATGTGTTCAAGTACATGGTGATCGATGGTGGCGAGCCATTCAATGGCACGGTCTATACCTGGATGGTGTCGGAAGGCCTGCGTATGGAGGTCGGTTTCCTGATCGACCGCCTGACCGTGCTGATGATGATGGTGGTAACCTTCGTGTCACTGATGGTGCACATCTATACCGTCGGCTACATGCACGATGACCCGGGTTACCAGCGCTTCTTCAGCTATATCGCGCTGTTCACCTTCTCCATGCTGATGCTGGTCATGTCCAACAACTTCCTGCAGCTGTTCTTCGGCTGGGAAGCGGTGGGCCTGGTGTCCTACCTGTTGATCGGCTTCTGGTATAAACG
>JALVCM010000135.1 GCA_027010005.1 Thiohalobacter sp. | reverse complement strand
TGCCTGTGTCAATATCGTGGTAGCCGCCAATGCCGGAGGGGCATTCAGTCCGTTCGGCGACATCACCACCCTGATGGTGTGGCAGAAAGGCATTGTCCAGTTCCAGGAGTTCTTTGCCTTATTTGTACCTTCCCTGGTTAACTGGCTGGTTCCCGCCGTGATACTTGGCATGACAGTTCCGGGTACAGCACCACAGGCTCACGGTGAAACCATTGAACTCAGGCACGGCGCCTGGGTTGTAGTTGGCCTGTTCATCATCACCATTATCATGGCGGTTTCAGCCCACAACTTCCTGCACCTGCCGCCCGTACTGGGCATGATGACCGGCCTGGGATTCCTCAAGTTCTACGGTTATTACCTCAAGAAGCGCTCGCAGCCCGCACCGGTGGAAGCGCTGTCCGGTGAGACACTGGAGCTGGAAGGCAAACCGGCAACCGATGCCAACTTCAACATTTTCAAGTCACTGGAACGCGCCGAGTGGGATACCCTGATGTTCTTCTACGGCATCATTCTGTGTGTAGGCGGGCTTGGCACCCTCGGCTACCTCGCTGTCGGGTCACAACTGATGTACGGCGACCTTGGCGCCACACAGGCTAATATCCTGGTCGGCGTCCTGTCCGCCATTGTGGATAACATTCCGGTCATGTTCGCCGTACTGGCCATGGAGCCCTCGATGGACCCGGGGCAATGGCTGCTGGTCACTCTGACAGCCGGTGTCGGTGGCTCACTGTTGTCGATCGGTTCTGCTGCCGGCGTTGCCGTGATGGGCCAGGCACGTGGAATCTACACCTTCTTTGCGCACATGAAATGGAGCTGGGCCATTGCGCTCGGTTACGCCGCCAGTATCTGGGTGCATTTTCTGATTAATGCAAAGCTGTTTACCGGGAGCTAGGGAACCCCGGATTAATTCAGTCAGGCACAACCCCGCTAACTCAGGATGCTTTCTTTTTGACAGCTTCCTGCAGCAGGGGTTTGAGCTCGCCCTTCTGGAACATTTCCAGGGTAATGTCGTGACCACCAATCAACTCACCGTTGACATAGACTTGTGGGAAAGTCGGCCAGTTTGCGAACCGGGGCAGGTTCTCGAAGATCTCCGGGTCGGCCAGTACATTCACGTGGCCAAACTCAACCTCACAGGCCTGTAATACCTGCGCGGTACGGGCGGAATAACCACAACTCGGCAGCTGGGGCGTGCCCTTCAAAAAAACAACAATCGGCTGACTGTCGACGGCTTGCTGTATACGCTCCATGACATCCATGGTTACTCACCTCTCAATTCGATACCAATTCACCAGATCGACCAATTGTACGCAGCCCTCATGGGCTGAAAAAGCTTTTTTTAGAGGGGTTTTCAGGAATTTGTGCCGGCAACAGGGTCTACATTGCGTTGCAGCCAGAATTCCAGCGCCGCCAGGTGCCACAGTTTGCTGCCCTGCAAGCGGGTAAACTGCTGCTGCGGGTTTTCCAGCAGTAACTGCACATAACTTTCACGGTACAGGCCACGCTCCCGGCAGGCACGCGATGTCAGGATATCGCGCATGAATTCCAGGAACGGCCCACTCACGTATTTCAGTGCCGGTACCGGGAAATAGGCCTTGGGGCGATCGATGACGGAATCCGGCACCAGCCCCCGGGCGATCTTCTTCAACGGATATTTGCCGTTTTCACGCAATTTCAGTTCAGGCGGCATACGTGCCACCAGCTCGACCAGTTGCTGGTCGAGGAACGGCACGCGCGCTTCGAGTCCCCACGCCATGGTCATGTTATCCACACGCTTCACCGGGTCATCGACAATCAGTGTCGTCACATCAAAATGCAGCACCTTGTTGAGGTACTCGCTGCTGTTGACCGCCCTGAGGCGCTCTTCGACCAGAGCCGAGGTGTAGTCCGGGCCGGCATACTTCGATGTGACCATTTGCAGGTATTCCTGATGGTCACGGTCAAAGTAAAAGGGCTGGAAACGTTCGACATCCGAACCCCGTGCTGCATGCATGCGCGGGTACCAGAAGTAGCCGGCGAACACCTCGTCAGCCCCCTGCCCGCTCTGTACCACCTTGACGTGTTTCGAGACCTGTTCCGACAGTAAATAGAATGCCACGGCATCCTGGGCAACCATTGGTTCAGCCATCTGGTCGACGGCTTCCGGCAAACGGTCGAGGACTTCGTGGTTGGGTACGTGAATCCTGAAATGCTGCGTGCCATAACGTTCCGCTACGGCATCCGAGAACTCAAACTCATTACCGCGTTCATCCGCATGATCTTCAAACCCGACAGAAAAGGTCAGCAGATCGTTGCCCCCGTGTTGTGCCAGCAAGGCAACCAGCAGGCTGCTGTCGAGTCCGCCGGACAACAATACACCGACCGGTACATCGGCGACGACACGACGCCTGCGCACGGCCTCCAGCAAGGCTTCACGTGTTGCCTCCAGCCATTCATCCTCACCCAGTGGCCGTTCCGGTGGTGATGCATCCAGCTGCCAGTAGGCCGAGAGACGTTCCGTGCCCTTAGCATCCATAACCATGATATGGGCGGGTGGCAATTTGCGAATACCCCGCAACAGGGTACGTGGTGCCGGCACGACGGCGTGCAGGGTAAAGTGATGATGCAGGGCCACGCTGTCAAAACCGGTGTCCACGCCACCGGCAGACAACAGGGCCTGGGTATTTGAAGCAAAGCGAAAACTGTCGCGTGTATGGTGGTAGTAAAACGGCTTTATCCCGAAACGGTCACGTGCAGCCAGCAACTGCTGACGCCGGCTGTCCCAGATTGCCAGCGCAAACATGCCATGCAACCGGGAAACAAAGGCTTCTCCCCAGTGCGCGTAGGCCTTGAGGACGACCTCGGTATCACCTTCACTGACAAATGTTACCCCGTCACGGACCAGTTCCGCCCGTAACTCGCGGTAATTGTAGATAGCCCCGTTGAAAACCAGCGCAAGGCCCAGCGCTTCGTCGACCCAGGGCTGGTTGGACGCATCGGACAGATCGATCACCGACAGGCGACGATGTCCCAGCGATACAGGTCCTTTCAGGTAACGTCCTTCATGATCCGGCCCACGCCGTTCCAGCCTGGACAGCATACGGGTAACAACCCCGGTGTCGGGACGCCTGCCATCAAAACGGAGTTCACCACAGATTCCACACATAGCTTAATATGTCAGGCTCGACTCAACCCGCCGAACGCCGTCTACTGAACGCGCCAGCTCGAAGGCACGTTGTTTTGCCTGTGCATTACGCACCTGCCCGGAAAGCTGCACAACGCCATTACGGGTACGAATCGTGACATCGAATGCACTGATTTGCGTGTCCCTGACAAACCGCCGGTTGATTTCCGCCGTGATTGCCGCGTCACGCCGCCTGGCATCTGAATCGGTTGTCGAGGAGCCACCACCCTGAGCCTGTCCACTGACAATCAGCGACCCGCAGGCCGACAAAAAGCCGGTAAACAGCATCACGATCAGACCTTGCCGAAAAACATGCATTAAAAAATTCCTGCCCGGAAAAGTGCCTAGTCTACGACAATCATTTGTTCGGGGACAGAAGCCGGCCCCCGACAGGCCATCAGGAAGGTTTGTTGGTTGTTGTCACCAGCGACAACGATTGTTGACCCTTGCCACGGGATCTGGCACTGGCCTCCTCACAACTGCTGTGCACGACAATACGATTACGCCCGCCGGCCTTGGCTTCATACAGTGCCTTGTCTGCGGAGCGCATCAGGCGTGACAGAGAGCCTTCGCCCGAGCGACCGGAACAGCAACTGACACCGGCACTGACCGTCATGGGAATACTCTCGCCCTGGTATGTTGCCGGTGACTCACTGACCAGCTCCCGTATTTTTTCAGCGAGTGCCACGTTGCCATCCGGGTTCTCCGATACATTCAGGATAAGGAATTCCTCGCCACCAATCCGGAACAGGTGATCATTGGCCCTGGAGTTATGTTTGAGCAGGCGTGCAAAATGCACCAGTACGGCATCGCCCCCGAGATGGCCGTGCTTGTCGTTGATAGCCTTGAAGTAGTCCAGGTCCAGCAGTACGGCTGTCAGGTAACGGCCATCGCGCTCGACCTGGGCAAACAGGCCGGGAGTGACTTCCTGCAGATAA
>JALVCM010000134.1 GCA_027010005.1 Thiohalobacter sp. | reverse complement strand
TGATTATAGTCAGGGCCGTTTCCGGGAAAAGGTGAGCTCGATGGCAAACTGGTACATGTTGACGCTGGTGGGCAAGGACCAGCCGGGTATTGTTGCCAAAGTGACGTCTGCGCTGTTCGAGGCAGGCTGTAACCTGGGTGAAACCTCGATGATCCGTCTCGGTGAGAACTTTACCGTGATGATGCTGGTGCAAAGTGATGCTGGTGAAGGACAGTTACGCAAGGTCCTGACCCCCGTTCTGAAAGCGCTTTCCCTGGTGCTTCACATTGACCCGGTGCAGGCCGGTCTGCACCAGCGCCCGGTGCCGGATGTGCGTATTCTGGTGCACGGCGCCGACCGTGCCGGGATTGTGTCGCGGGTCACTTCGCGTGCTGCAGATGCCGGTCTGAATATCCTCGACCTCGAGTCCGATGTGGGTGGCAGCGAGGCAGAGCCCATTTACATTTTGCAAATTGAAGGTGTGGCGGCACAGGGGATCGAGGCCATAGAAAAGGCCCTGGCACCACTGCAGGCCGAAGGCGTCAAGGTGGATGTCCAGCCTGTTGAAACCCTGATCGGCTGAGCCATGTCTGTTCTTGATATTCTGGTCTACCCCGATGAGCGCCTGCGCCAGCTGTCCGGGCCGGTGAATGCATTCGATGGCGCGTTACAGGAAAAGATCGATGCGCTGGAAGAAACCCGGCTTGCCGGCCCCGGGGCAGTGGGGATTGCGGCCCCGCAGACCGGCTGGTTCGAACGCGTGCTGATTGTCGATGTGTCCGGGCGCAAAAAAACCACCAGCCACGGCCACCTGATCCTGGTGAACCCCGAGATTACCGAGTGGGAAGGGCATGTCATGGGGCGCGAGGGCTGCCTGTCGGTACCCGATTACACCGGTAATGTGCTGCGTGCGGAAAAAATTCACCTCGATGCCCTTGATCGTGACGGTAATCCGCTATCCTTTGACATGGAGGGCTTCGAGGCACGCGCTATCCAGCATGAGCTGGACCACCTGGATGGCCTGCTGTTCCTGGACCGGCTGGTTAGCCGGCGCCAGGACCTGTTTCAGCGCAAGAACTACAACAAATAGGGGAGTGCAATTTACTCGTCATTGCGAGGAACGAAGTGACGCGGCAATCTCTAACGGTTTGATTCCATTGCATGAGATTGCCGCGCTTCGCTCGCAATGACGGAGGGTTAGAATTGATTGGAGGCTCCCAGGTTCGCCTGGCGATCGCTGGCAGCTTGAAAACCGGTTTCCGGCCCCCCATATGCTGTTGCATCAAAGATTTCTAACGGGAGAACCCAGATCATGCGGATGGACAAACTGACTTCCAAATTCCAGATGGCGCTTTCCGATGCGCAAAGCCTTGCCGTCGGCCGCGACCACAATTATATCGAACCCGTGCACGTCATGGTTGCCTTGCTGGACCAGGAAGGTGGCAGTGTTCGTCACCTGCTGACCCAGGCCGGCGTCAACGCCAACCTGCTGCGTTCACACCTGGGTGAAATGATGGATCGCCTGCCCACGGTTGAGGGTAATGAGGGCGATGTGCACATTTCCAATGACCTGACGCGTCTGCTCAACCTGACTGACAAGCTGGCGCAGAAGCGTAACGACCAGTACATCTCGTCCGAGCTGTTTGTTCTCGCCGTCGTGGAAGACAAGGGTCCGCTGGGTGAAGCACTGCGTCAGGCGGGTGCCAGCAAGAGCCTGATCGAGAAGGCCATCGAAAATGTCCGTGGTGGACAGAAGATCGACGACCCGAATGCCGAGGACCAGCGCCAGGCGCTGGAGAAGTACACCATCGATCTCACCGAACGTGCCGAACAGGGCAAGCTCGACCCGGTTATCGGTCGCGATGATGAAATTCGCCGTACCGTGCAGGTGTTGCAGCGTCGCACCAAGAACAACCCGGTACTGATCGGTGAGCCCGGTGTCGGCAAGACCGCCATCGTCGAAGGGCTGGCACAGCGTATCGTCAATGGTGAAGTCCCGGAGGGGCTGAAGAACAAGCGCCTGCTGAGCCTGGATATGGGTTCATTGATCGCAGGTGCCAAGTTCCGTGGTGAGTTTGAGGAGCGCCTCAAGGCCGTACTCAATGACCTCGCCAAGCAGGAAGGCCAGATTATCCTGTTTATCGATGAGCTGCACACCATGGTCGGCGCCGGCAAGGCCGAGGGTGCCATGGACGCGGGCAACATGCTCAAGCCGGCGCTGGCGCGCGGTGAATTGCACTGCGTGGGCGCCACGACGCTGGATGAGTATCGCCAGTACATCGAGAAGGATGCCGCGCTGGAACGTCGTTTCCAGAAGGTGCTGGTCGACGAACCCAGCGTAGAAGATACCATCGCCATCCTGCGTGGCCTCAAGGAGCGCTACGAGGTGCACCATGGTGTTGATATTACCGACCCGGCCATTGTTGCGGCAGCGACCCTGTCACACCGTTATATCACGGACCGCCAGTTGCCTGACAAGGCGATCGACCTGATTGATGAGGCGGCGTCGCGTATTCGCATGGAAATCGATTCCAAGCCGGAGCAGCTGGACAAGCTGGAACGCCGCCTGATCCAGCTCAAGATCGAGCGTGAGGCGTTACAGAAGGAAACCGACGAAGCATCACAGAAACGTCTTGCCAACCTGCAGGAAGAAATCGACAAGCTGGAGCGCGAGTATTCCGACCTGGAAGAAATCTGGAAGTCGGAAAAGGCCGCTGTACAGGGTACCTCGCACATCAAGGAAGAGCTTGAGCGGGCCCGTATGGAGCTGGAAACCGCACAGCGTGCCGGTGACCTGGCGCGTGCCAGTGAGTTGCAGTACGGCCGTATTCCCGAGCTGGAAAAGCAGCTGGATATGGCGGCCCAGGCCGAGATGCAGGAAATGACCCTGTTACGCAACAAGGTCACGGAAGAGGAAATCGCCGAAGTGGTGTCCAAGTGGACCGGTATCCCGGTTTCCAAGATGCTGGAAGGTGAGCGTGACAAGCTGTTGCGCATGGAAGAGGAACTGAACAAGCGTGTAGTTGGTCAGGCTGAAGCCGTAAAGGCTGTTTCGGATGCTATCCGCCGTTCCCGAGCGGGACTGTCTGATCCCAACCGGCCGAATGGTTCGTTCCTGTTCCTGGGTCCGACCGGTGTCGGTAAGACCGAGTTGACCAAGGCACTGGCCGAATTCCTGTTCGACACCGAGGAAGCCATGGTGCGTATCGATATGTCCGAGTTCATGGAGAAACACTCCGTGGCACGACTGATCGGTGCACCGCCCGGCTACGTTGGTTACGAGGAAGGCGGTTACCTGACCGAGGCGGTGCGCCGCAAACCCTACTCCGTGATTCTCATGGACGAGGTGGAAAAGGCGCACCCGGATGTTTTCAATGTGCTGTTGCAGGTACTTGATGACGGTCGCCTGACTGATGGTCAGGGGCGTACGGTCGACTTCCGCAACACGGTTATCGTGATGACGTCGAACCTCGGTAGCCAGCAGATCCAGGATCTGGCCGGCGAAGAGAATTATGACCGCATGAAATCAGCCGTTATGGACGTGGTGGCAGGGCACTTCCGGCCCGAGTTCATCAACCGCATCGACGATGTGGTGGTCTTCCATCCGCTGGGACGGGAGCAGATCCGTGCTATCACGACCATCCAGATCGAGTATCTGCGGCAACGGCTTGCGGAACGCGATCTGGGGCTGGAGTTGTCCGAAGCGGCACTCGACAGACTTGGCGAGGCCGGTTTCGACCCCGTCTATGGGGCGCGGCCACTCAAGCGGGCCATTCAGCAGCAGCTGGAGAATCCGCTGGCCCAGGAAATACTGGCGGGTCATTTCCATCCCGGGGAAGTCATCCGGGTGGAAGTCGAGAACGACGCGCTGGTGTTCCACAAGGGCGAGGCCCAGGCCAGCGCCGCCTGATCCAGATCGGTCCTGTTGGAGTAACCCTGTCCGGTTTACCGGGCAGGGTTTTCTTTTGTGCGCGGGTAAATCATTTGGATACAATGGGTTGTGAAGATCAGGTGGTCGCCGTCAGGTACTGTTCCGGTGCATATTCCTGCTTGAAGCCAAACCCGTGAATCCGTAGTATGGCCCCGTCTTTGGCGCACGCCAGAACATAAAAATAGCATGGAGGAGGA
>JALVCM010000133.1 GCA_027010005.1 Thiohalobacter sp. | reverse complement strand
ATCCGACGCCGAGCTGCTGGCCATCTTTCTGCGTACCGGTACACCCGGCTGCAGTGCCGTGGACCTGGCCCGTGAGCTGATTTCCGAATACGGCGGGCTGCGCACCCTGTTCCAGGCGGAGCGCGCCCGCTTCTGCCGCACCCGGGGACTCGGCGATGCCAAGTTCGCCCAGCTCCAGGCAGTGCTTGAACTGGCGCGCCGCCACCTCGGCGAAACCCTGTCACGCGACGGGGTATTGCAGAACCCGGAGGAAACCCGTCGCTACCTGAAAGCGAAACTGCGCGAATATCCCTATGAGGTTTTTGCCTGCCTGTTTCTCGATACCCGCCATCGGGTTATCGCCTGTGAAGAACTGTTCCGCGGCACGCTCGATGGCGCCAGCGTGCACCCCCGCGAAGTCTTGCGACGCGCCCTGCACCACAATGCCGCTGCGCTGATACTCGCCCACAATCACCCTTCCGGGCTGGCCGAGCCCAGCCAGGCCGACCGGCGCATTACCGAGCGCCTGCGTGACGTCATGGCACTGCTCGATATCCGGGTACTCGACCATATTGTGATCGGCGACCTGAATGCGGTCTCTTTTGCCGAGCGGGGCTGGATGTAACGCCGCCGGCGTAACAGGAAACAATTATTTACGCAGAAACAATGCGTTGGTGATTTTTACCCGTGACTGCCAGCGACCTTCGAATCCCGACACCGTTTGCAAAAACCTTGTCTGCCGGCAACCGCTCTGGTATAAAGCGCGGTTCTCGTTGCTCGCCCCCGGGCGGGCCGTGCAAGAATCTTGAGGAATAGAGCAATGTCCAAAGTTTGTCAGGTCACCGGGAAACGCCCGGTTACGGGTAACAATGTTTCCCATGCGCACAACAAAACCCGCCGCCGGTTCCTGCCGAACCTGCACTCTCACCGTTTCTGGGTCGAGAACGAAAACCGCTGGGTAAAACTGCGCGTGTCTTCCAAGGGTATGCGCATCATCGACAAGCTCGGCATCGACACCGTGCTGGCCGACATCCGCGCCCGCGGCGAAAAGGTTTAAGGGGAATCAACCATGCGTGACAAGATCAAACTGGTATCCAGCGCCGGCACCGGCCACTACTACACCACCACCAAGAACAAGCGCACCATGCCCGACAAGCTGGAGCTGAAAAAATACGATCCCGTGGTTCGCAAGCACGTGACCTACAAGGAAGCGAAGATCAAGTAACTGCATTCCGGTTCTTGCACAAAAAAGCCCGGCAATGCCGGGCTTTTTTGTGCAAGTGTTTAAAAATACTCAGGCGGGTTGCAGGCTGTAGCCCTTCAGGCGTTGCGAAAACTCCTGCAATGCCCTGACCCCGGTTGCTTCGGCCTGCTGACACCAGTCCTGCAGGGCCTTCAGCAGCGCCTCGTGACTGGCCGCAGAGCGGTTCCAGACCTGCTGAAGCCGTTGCCGGTACTGGTAGGCTACCCGCAGGTCAGCAAACCGGCACAGGACACCTTCCAGCAGACCACGGCTCTGCGCATCCATGGTCTCGGGATCACGCACCAGCAGCTGGCGCGCCCGGCGCAGACTCCAGCGGCATTCCCTGTCACGACACGACTGCCTCAATACCGGCCACAGCACTTCACGAGCGTAGTCAGACATCACATGGAAACGGGCCACGATCACCGCTTTCACGGTTTCCAGGTCTACCCGTTCCTTGCCGGGTACGATACGTGGTGAAGGTGCAAGCTTCCTGACCTTCGCCAGGCCCAGCACCTGCAGCGTGCGGATGTAGCCCCAGCCAAGGTCAAATTCCCAGCGACGCATCGAGAAACGCGCCGAACTGGCAAATGCATGGTGATTGTTGTGCAGCTCCTCGCCCCCGACCAGGAATCCCAGCCAGGAAATATTGCGCGAGGCGTCCGGCGTCTCGTAATTACGATACCCCCACCAGTGACCGATGCCATTGATGACACCTGCCGCCCAGAAGGGAATCCACAGCATTTGCACGGCCCACAGGGCCACCCCGTAAAACCCGAACAGGAGATAATCCATCACCAGCATGATGGCGACACCGAGCAGGGAAAAGCGGCTGTACAGGTTACGCTCCAGCCAGTCATCCGGTGTCGCGTGGCCAAACTGGGCCAGCGTATCCGCCCTGGCCGCTTCGGCCCGGTACAGTTCCGCACCCCGCCATAACACCGTCCGGATACCGCGTGTCTGCGGGCTGTGCGGGTCATCGGGGGTTTCACATTTTGCATGGTGCTTGCGGTGTACGGCGACCCACTCCCGGGTCACGGTGCCCGTTGTCAGCCATAACCAGAAACGGAAAAAGTGACTGATCGCAGGATGCAGATCAAGCGCGCGGTGCGCCTGGTGACGGTGCAGAAAAACAGTAACGCTGACGATGGTGATGTGGGTCAGCACGAACCCGGTCAGAAGGTAGCCCCACCAGGGGAGATCTACCAGGCCGGCATACCAGGAGAAGCCGGGGAACAATGTAGCCATTAAAACCTCTAGAACATGTATTGGCAGCGAGCAGTTTAACACAACTGTCCATACCCACAGTTTCGGCACTATTGGCCGAAAGCCTGACAAGGGCATAACCGGCAGTATCTGTTACACTTTTCACAAATCAAGAGGCACTTCAGACCGCCATGAGTGAGATTTTTGTCGGACGGCAACCCATTTACGACCGCAAGCAGGGTGTTTATGCCTATGAACTGCTGTTTCGTTCGGCACAGCACAATGCAGCCAATATTACCGATGGTGACAAGGCGACGTCCGATGTCATCGTCAATACCTTCATGGAAATCGGACTGGATAACATCGTCGGCGACAGGCTTGCGTTCATCAATCTGACCCGTACCTTTTTTGTCGACGAAACCACCATCTCACTGCCCAGGGACCGGGTGGTACTGGAATTACTCGAGGATATCGAGGCCGACGAGGAAGTGGTGGCGGGCGTCACACGACTCACCCAGCAGGGTTACAGCATTGCCCTTGACGACTTTATCTACCACGAATCCCTGCAGCCCCTGGTAGAACTTGCGGACATCATCAAGATAGACATCATGGCACTGGAGCAGGATGAAATTCGCGAACACGTCACTCAATTACGCAAACACCCGTTACGCCTGCTTGCCGAAAAAGTGGAAACCCGCGAGGAATTCGATTTCTGCATGGCGCTGGGCTTCGATTATTTCCAGGGCTATTTCTTCGCCCAGCCGAAAATCATCCGTGGCCAGCGTCTCCCCAACAACCGGCTGGCCATACTGAAACTGATGAGCCGGATACAGGATCCCGACATTGGACCGGATGAGCTGGAAGACCTGATTGCCCAGGATGTCGCCTTCAGTTTCAAGATCCTGCGCTATGTCAACTCGGCCGCCATTGCGCTGCCGCGCAAAATTGAATCCATCCAGCAGGCTGTAGTCATCCTTGGCCTGAAAACGATCCGCACCTGGACGACGCTGCTGGCCATGTCACAGATCGATGATAAACCGGCAGAACTGATTGTGATTGCCATGATTCGCGCCAAAATGGCCGAAAACATGGCGCGTGCACGGAAAGAGGCGGACCCTGATGCCTATTTTACAGTTGGCCTGTTTTCCGCGCTGGATGCCTTGATGGACAACAGTATGGAAGAAATCCTGACGCAGCTGCCCCTCGCGGACCACATCAGCGAGGCACTGCTGCATCACCGCGGCAAGCACGGCAAAACCCTTGGCTGTGTACTGGCCTATGAACGTGGTGAATGGGAAAACATACACTGTGAAAGCCTGAGTGCAGCAGAAATCCGCGACGCCTACCTGTCAGCCGTCCGCTGGGCCAATGAAGTCTGCCAGACGTTGATCAAGGACTGATTGACCGGCACGACTTTTATTGATCTGGGTCAAGGAATGCCCGCGGAGGGTTACGTAATCTGAAGCCTGGTTGGACTAGTGACCAGTTCAGGGGGGTGGTGCTAACTGCTCAGCACTGTTGCCCTGCACTTTCGAGCTTTGTCTTCCTATCCCGTCCTTTCCGCAGTGCCGCAAGGCCCTGCGGATTTTTTTGCCAGTAATAAACTGCCGTCAGCCGCTTTTTCCAGTGTCCAGTGCGGCTCAACCAGTATGGTGGCCACATCATCGACGACCAGCATG
>JALVCM010000132.1 GCA_027010005.1 Thiohalobacter sp. | reverse complement strand
AGGCCTACGATCAGATTGACAATGCACCGGAAGAGCGTGCGCGCGGTATCACGATCGCGACCGCCCACGTGGAGTACGAGACGGAAAAGCGTCACTACGCCCACGTGGATTGCCCGGGGCACGCGGATTACGTGAAGAACATGATCACCGGTGCGGCGCAGATGGACGGTGCGATTCTGGTGGTGAGCGCCGCTGACGGTCCGATGCCGCAGACGCGCGAGCACATCCTGCTGGCACGCCAGGTGGGTGTACCGTACATCATTGTATACATGAACAAGGCCGACCAGGTTGACGATGAAGAATTGCTGGAGCTGGTCGAGATGGAGATTCGCGAGCTGCTGGATAGCTACGATTTTCCGGGTGACGATACGCCGGTTATTACCGGGTCGGCGCTGAAAGCGCTGGAAGGCGACACCAGTGACATCGGTGTGCCGTCGATCGAGAAGCTGCTGGATGCGCTGGACAGCTACATTCCGGTGCCGGAGCGCCCGGTGGACCAGCCGTTCCTGATGCCGATCGAGGACGTGTTCTCGATTTCGGGTCGTGGCACGGTGGTGACCGGCCGTATCGAGCGCGGTGTGGTGAAGGTTGGCGACGAGATCGAGATTGTTGGCATCAAGGACACGACCAAGACCACCTGCACGGGTGTGGAGATGTTCCGCAAGTTGCTGGATTCGGGAGAAGCCGGCGACAACGTGGGTGTGTTGCTGCGCGGTACCAAGCGAGAAGAAGTGGAGCGTGGCCAGGTGCTGGCGGCGCCGGGAACGATCACCCCGCATACCAAGTTTGAGGCGGAAGTGTACGTACTGAGCAAGGAAGAGGGCGGACGTCATACGCCGTTCTTTGCCAACTACCGGCCGCAGTTCTACTTCCGGACCACGGACGTGACGGGTGCAGTGGACCTGCCGGAAGGTGTCGAGATGGTGATGCCGGGTGACAACGTGAAGATCACGGTAAGCCTGATTGCACCGATCGCGATGGAAGAAGGGTTACGTTTTGCGATTCGTGAAGGTGGCCGTACCGTCGGCGCCGGCGTGGTCGCAAAAATTATCGAGTAAGCAAGACAGTGGGACGGGTGCAGGTTTCGGCCTGCACCGGTACCGGATTGAGGGATAATCGGGACGGATTGAATGCTGTCCCTGTTCTTTAGAGGTTGACATGGCAAATCAAAGAATTCGCATTCGGCTGAAAGCGTTCGATCATCGTTTGATCGATCAGTCAGCACGTGAAATTGTCGAAACGGCTCGGCGTACCGGTGCGCAGGTGCGCGGTCCGATACCGCTGCCGACCAAGAAGGAGCGGTTCACCATTCTGATTTCGCCGCACGTCAACAAGGACGCCCGCGATCAGTACGAGATCCGTACCCACAAGCGTCTGATGGACATTGTGGATCCCACAGATAAAACCGTTGATGCACTCATGAAGCTGGACCTTGCGGCCGGTGTTGACGTGCAGATCAAACTGAACTGAGGGCGCGGTCATGGCAATCGGATTAATTGGTAAAAAAGCAGGCATGACCCGCATCTTTACAGAAGCGGGCGAGTCCATCCCTGTGACGGTCATCGAGGTCGAGCCGAACCGTGTCACCCAGGTCAAGGGGCAGGACACGGACGGCTACCGGGCCTACCAGGTGACGACCGGTTCACGCCGCGCATCGCGCGTGAACAAGGCAGCTGCCGGGCATTTCGCCAAGGCAGGTACCGAAGCGGGTCGTGGTCTGTGGGAATTCCGCCTGAAAGACGGCGAAGGTGACGATATCGAAGTCGGCAAGCAGCTCGGCGTCGATGTGTTCGAGGCCGGCCAGAAGGTCGATGTTGCAGGTACCACCATTGGTAAGGGCTTTGCCGGTGGCGTGAAACGTCATAACTTCCATATGCAGGACGCCACCCATGGTAACTCGCTCTCGCATCGTGCGCCGGGTTCTATCGGTCAGTGTCAGACGCCGGGCCGCGTGTTCAAGGGCAAGCGCATGGCAGGCCACATGGGTAATGTGCGCCGCACTCAGCAGAACCTGGAAATCGTTCGCGTTGATGCCGAGCGCAACCTGCTGCTGGTCAAGGGTTCGCTGCCGGGTTCACGTGGCGGTGATGTGATTGTTACGCCCGCGGTCAAGGCGCGGTAAGAGGGATCGGACATGAATATCAATATGCATGGTGGTTCGAGCCTGGACGTTGCCGACGCGGTATTTGGACAGGAATTCAACGAAACCCTGGTACACCAGGTCGTCGTGGCCTACATGGCGGCAGCGCGTTCTGGCAGCGTCGGGCAGAAGAATCGATCCGCGGTCAGCGGTGGCGGTGCCAAGCCCTGGCGACAAAAGGGGACAGGACGCGCGCGTGCTGGTACAATCCGCAGCCCGCTGTGGCGTGGTGGTGGTGTGACTTTTGCAGCAAGTCCTCGTGATTACTCGCAAAAGGTCAATAAAAAGGCCTATCGCTCGGCGATCCGTTCGATCCTTTCAGAGCTGGTCCGGCAGGACCGCCTGGTGGTGGTTGACGATTTCGCGGTCAGTTCTGCGAAGACGAAAGAGCTGGTCGGCAAGCTGAAAGACATGGATCTCGATAACGTACTGATCGTTCACGAGGATCCGGATGAAAATCTGTACCTGGCCGCACGCAACCTGCACAAGGTTGATGTTGTCGACACGTCAATTACTGATCCGGTCAGCCTGGTTGGTTTTGACAAGGTGCTGATGACTGTTGCTGCACTGAAGCAGTTTGAGGAGAGGCTCGCATGAACGAGCGATTGAGCAAAATTCTGGTGGGTCCGGTGATCTCTGAAAAGAGCACGCGTGCGGCCGACCTCAACCGTCAGTATGTCTTCAAGGTGCTGCGCGATGCCAGCAAGCCTGAAGTTCGCAAGGCGGTGGAAAAAATGTTTGACGTGAAAGTGAACAGCGTGCAGCTGTTGAACGTCAAGGGCAAGGTAAAACGCTTCGGGCAGACGATGGGCCGCCGTTCCGACTGGAAGAAGGCTTACGTCACGCTGGCTGAAGGTTCAGACATCGATTTCGCGGGCGCAGAATAATGGCTATCGTCAAGTCAAAACCGACATCTCCGGGACGCCGTTTCGTCGTCAAGATTGTCGAGAAAGCATTGCACAAGGGTGATCCCTGGGCGCCGTTGCTTGAAAAGAAAAACAAGAACGGCGGTCGTAACAACAAGGGTCGCATTACCACGCGTCACCGTGGCGGTGGTCATCGTCAGCGCTATCGTATTATCGATTTCAAGCGCAACAAGGACGGTGTGCCGGGTCGCGTCGAACGCCTGGAGTATGATCCGAACCGCAGTGCGCATATCGCGCTGGTGCTGTACGCCGATGGCGAGCGCCGCTACATCCTGGCGCCGAAAGGTGTCTATGCAGGTGCGGAAATCCACAACGGTATCGAAGCACCGATCAAGCCGGGTAATGCCATGCCGCTGCGCAACATCCCGATGGGTACCGTGGTACACAACGTCGAGATGAAACCGGGCAAGGGTGGGCAGATTGCCCGCAGTGCCGGTGCCGGTGTACAGCTGGTTGCACGTGAAGGCCAGCACGCCACCCTGCGCCTGCGCTCCGGCGAAATGCGCAAGGTGCCGGTCGATTGCCGCGCTACCATTGGTGAAGTCGGTAACTCCGAGCACAACCTGCGCTCACTGGGCAAGGCAGGCGCAACGCGCTGGCGCGGTGTGCGCCCGACCGTTCGTGGTGTTGCCATGAACCCGGTTGACCACCCGCACGGTGGTGGTGAAGGCCGTACTTCCGGTGGCCGTCATCCGGTAAGCCCCTGGGGCATGCCGACCAAGGGTTACAAGACCCGGAAAAACAAGCGCACGGACAACATGATTGTCCGCCGTCGCAATCAGAAGTAACGACAGAGGTTAAAGACAGTGCCACGTTCCGTAAAAAAAGGACCTTTCATTGATCTTCATCTGATGAAGAAAGTTGATGAAGCCGTGAGCAGCAACAGCCGCAAGCCGATCAAGACCTGGTCGCGCCGTTCCATGGTGCTGCCCGATATGGTTGGCCTGACCATCGCAATACACAATGGTCGCCAGCACGTGCCGGTTCTGATCAACGAGAACATGGTGGGTCACAAATTGGGTGAGTTCGCTGTGACGCGTACCTTCAAGGGTCACGCCGCGGACAGAAAATCCAAATAAGGGTAGAGATTATGCAAGCGTCTGCAAAATTGAGTCACGCGCGCATTTCCGCGCAGAAAGCCCGGCTGGTTGCTGACCAGGTTCGCGGTCTGCCGGTCGAAAAAGCGCTCGAAGTGCTGACTTTCAGCAACAAGAAGGCTGCCCACATGGTGCGCAAGGTGCTCGAGTCGGCGATTGCCAATGCCGAGCACAACGAAGGTGCGGACGTGGACGAGTTAAAGGTTTCCGAGATTTGTGTGAACGAGGGTCGTACCCTCAAGCGCTGGAACGCACGTGCCAAGGGCCGCGCCAACCAGATTCTGAAACGCACGAGTCATATCCAGATTACTGTCGCTGAACAGTAATCCCGAGTAGAGAAGAGAGTACGGCATGGGCCAGAAAGTACATCCAACAGGTATTCGCCTCGGCATCGTCAAGGACTGGACGTCGAAGTGGTACGCGGATTCAAAGCATTATGCGGATTTCCTGAATCTCGATATCGAGGTGCGGGATTTCATCAAGCAGAAACTCAAGCATGCATCCGTGAGCCGCATCCAGATCGAGCGTCCGGCGAATAATGCGATTATTACCGTTCATACCGCCCGCCCGGGTATCGTGATCGGCAAGAAGGGCGAGGACATTGAAAAACTTCGCGCCCTGGTGTCGCAGAAGATGGGGATGCCGGTCCATGTGAATATCGAAGAAATTCGCAAGCCCGAGATCGAGGCGCAGCTGGTCGCCGAAAGTGTCGCACAGCAACTGGAACGTCGCATCATGTTCCGCCGTGCCATGAAGCGCGCGGTTGGTAATGCAATGCGCCTGGGTGCTGAAGGCATCAAGATCATGGTTGCCGGTCGTCTGAACGGGGCCGAGATTGCGCGCACCGAGTGGTACCGCGAAGGTCGTGTGCCACTGCACACACTGCGTGCCGATATCGACTACGGCGTGACGCGTGCCAACACGACCTATGGTGTGATTGGTGTGAAAGTCTGGGTGTTCAAGGGCGAGATCCTTGATCGCGATGAGCAGAATGTTGAGCCCGAGCCTGCCAAGAAAGCAGCCGGTGCCAAGTAAGGGAGTCGCGAAGAGATGTTACAGCCCAAGAGAACAAAATTCCGCAAGCAGCAGAAAGGCCGCAATCGTGGTCTGGCGCTCAGCGGTAACAAATGCAGCTTCGGTGAGTTCGCCCTCAAGGCGACCACGCGCGGACAGATTACTGCCCGTCAGATCGAGGCGGCGCGTCGTGCCATTACCCGTCACGTAAAACGTGGTGGCAAGTTGTGGATCCGCGTGTTCCCCGATGTGCCGATTACCAAGAAGCCTATCGAGGTTCGCCAGGGTAAGGGTAAGGGTAATGTGGAATACTGGGTGGCCAAGATCCAGCCCGGTCGTGTGCTCTATGAAATGGAAGGCGTGCCGGAAGAGCTGGCGCGGGAAGCATTCAAGCTTGCTGCTGCGAAACTCCCGGTGCGCACCACCTTTATTAACCGGACGGTGATGTGATGAACGCGAGTGATCTTCGTGCGAAGTCAGCCGATGAGCTGAAACTGGAGCTGGATGGCCTGCTGAAGGAGCAGTTCAACCTGCGTATGCAGCAGGGAACCGGTCAGTTGACACGTCCTGATCAGGTGAAAAAGGTACGCCGTGACATCGCGCGTATCAAAACCGTATTGAACGAAAAGGCCAGAGCGGGTGAAGCGGCATGAGTGAAGATAGCAAAACAGTCCGTACGCTGACCGGCCTGGTCGTCAGTGACAAGATGGAAAAAAGTGCCGTGGTGAAGGTTGAACGTAAGGTTCGTCATCCGCTGTATGGCAAATACATCCGTCGTTCCACCAAGCTGCACATTCATGATGAAAACAATGAATGCCGTGCCGGTGATACGGTATCTATTAAACAATGTCGACCGCTGTCCAAGAACAAAGCCTGGACACTGGTTGAAGTCGTCGATCGGCCTGCTGGCTGATTGAAGCAGAGAATTACGGGGTTAAGTCATGATCCAGATGCAGACCAAATTGGATGTCGCAGATAACAGCGGCGCCCGCCGTCTCCAGTGCATCAAGGTGCTGGGCGGCTCGCACCGTCGTTACGCCGGTATTGGCGACATCATCAAGGTGAGTATTAAAGAGGCGATTCCTCGTGGCAAGGTCAAGAAGGGTGAGGTCTACAACGCGGTTGTGGTTCGTACCGCCAAGGGTGTCCGTCGCCCGGACGGCTCCCTGATTCGCTTCGATGGCAACGCAGCCGTGCTGCTGAATGCCAAGCTGGAGCCGATCGGTACCCGCATCTTTGGCCCGGTTACGCGCGAGCTGCGTAGTGAACGGTTTATGAAGATTATTTCGCTTGCACCTGAAGTGCTGTAGGCGGGAGTCAGGATTATGCGCAAGATACGTAAAGGTGATGACGTGGTCGTGATGATCGGCAAGGACAGTGGCAAGCGCGGCAACGTGCTGAAAGTACTGCCCGAGGTCGACAAGCTGATCGTGGAAAACGTCAATATTGTGAAGAAGCACACCAAGCCCAATCCGCAGGCGGGTGTGGCCGGTGGCATTATCGAAAAAGAGATGCCGATTCACGTGTCCAACGTTATGTTGTACAACCCGCAGACCAAGAAGGGTGATCGTGTTGGCTTCCGTACACTGGAAGACGGTCGCAAGGTACGTGTTTTCAAGTCCAACGACGAAGTCGTTGACGTCTGAGAGAGTAGCTGAAGATGGCCAGGTTGCAAAAACAGTATCACGACGAAGTTATTGGCAAGCTCCAGGAGCAGTTCCAGTACAAGAACGTGATGGAAATTCCACGCATTACCAAGATCACCCTCAACATGGGTGTCGGTGAGGCACTTGGTGATCGCAAGGTCATGGAACACGCGATGTCCGATATGACCAAGATCGCCGGACAGAAGCCGATTGTGCGTAATGCGCGTAAATCAGTCGCGGGTTTCAAGGTTCGTGAGGGCTGGCCTATCGGTTGCAAGGTCACCCTGCGTCGTGAACGCATGTATGAATTCCTGGATCGCCTGATTTCGATCGCGATCCCACGCGTACGGGATTTTCGCGGCATGAGCCCGAAGTCTTTCGATGGTCGCGGCAACTACAATATGGGTGTAAGTGAGCAGATCATTTTCCCCGAAATTGATTACGACAAGATTGATACATTACGTGGTCTGGATATCAATATCACGACCACGGCTAAAACAGACGAGGAAGGCCGTGCGCTGCTGGCAGCGTTCAACTTCCCGTTCAGGAACTGAGGAAACGGCACCATGGCCAAACAATCCATGATCCAGCGCGAAATCAAACGCGCCAAGATGGTCAAGAAATATGCAACAAAGCGTGCGGCGCTGAAGGAAATTATCGCCGATGCGAACAAGTCGGAAGAGGAACGCTATGAGGCGCAGCTGAAGTTGCAGGCACTACCGCGTAACGCCAGCCCCTGCCGCCAGCGCAATCGTTGCCGCATTACCGGCCGTCCGCACGGCTACTATCGCAAGTTCGGTCTGGCGCGCAACAAGCTGCGCGAACACGCCATGCAGGGTGATGTGCCCGGCCTGGTCAAGGCCAGCTGGTAACAGCGCAGAATTCAGACAGAGGTACGCAGATTATGATGACAGATCCTATCGCCGACATGCTGACCCGCATCCGTAACGGCCAGCGGGCGGGTAAGGTATCGGTGTCAATGCCGTCTTCAAAGCTCAAGCAGTCCATTGCAAACGTGCTGAAGGAAGAGGGTTATATCGCTGATTTCAGTGAGCAGGACGAAGACGGCAAGCCGTCCCTGAATGTCTCGCTCAAATACTACGAAGGCCAGCCGGTCATTGATACGCTGAAGCGTGTCAGTCGTCCGGGTCTGCGCATTTACAAGGCAAAGGACGAGCTGCCCAAAGTGATGGGTGGTCTGGGTGTTGCCATTGTTTCAACCTCGAAAGGTGTAATGAGTGATCGTGCTGCACGTGCTGCCGGAGAAGGTGGCGAAGTGTTGTGTTACGTATCCTGATGAGTAGATAACCATGTCCAGAGTTGCAAAAAATCCGGTTGAATTGCCAAAAGGCGTCGAATTCTCTATCAGTGGCCAGGCAGTTACTGTCAAGGGAAGCAAGGGCTCGCTGCAGCGTGATGTGCATGCCTCGGTAAAGGTCGAGCAGAACGACAATGTGCTGACCTTTGCGCCGAAGGATGGCTCCAAGGCGGCGATGGCATTGGCGGGCACCACGCGTGCGTTGATCAATAACATGGTCCTTGGTGTTACCGAAGGGTTCGAAAAGAAGCTGCAGCTGGTCGGCGTCGGCTACCGCGCACAGGCCCAGGGCCAGAAACTGAACCTGACGCTGGGTTTCTCGCACCCGATCGATTATGCCGTGCCCGAGGGTGTCACGGTTGAAACACCGAGCCAGACCGATGTTGTTATTAAAGGGATGGACAAGCAGAAGGTCGGACAGGTGGCAGCTGAAATTCGCGCCTACCGTCCGCCGGAGCCCTACAAGGGCAAGGGCGTGAAGTACGCCGATGAAATCATCGTGCGTAAAGAAGCCAAGAAGAAATAGTTAATTCGAAGGTATCAGCATGGACAAAAAAGCATCACGACAGCGGCGCGCTCGCAAGACCCGCGCCAGGATCCGCGAACTCGGCAGGCCGCGTCTGTGTATCCACCGTACCCCGCGGCATATCTATGCGCAGGTTATCGATGGTAGTGGCGACAAGGTTCTGGTCTGCGCATCGACGCTGGACAAGGAGTTGCGCAAGGACGTGAAGAGCACCGGTAATACCGATGCAGCCGCTGCGATTGGCAAGGCGGTAGCTGAACGCGCCAAAGCGGCTGGTATCACTGCGGTCGCGTTTGACCGTTCCGGTTTTAAATATCACGGCCGAGTGAAGGCGCTGGCGGATGCCGCGCGTGAAAGCGGTCTGGAATTCTAGGGTAAGGGTTGCACTATGGCGAATGTCGATAACCAGGCGAACTCGGACGGTCTGCAGGAAAAGCTGATCGGAATCAATCGTGTTGCCAAGGTGGTAAAGGGTGGCCGTCAATTCGGCTTTGCAGCACTGACGGTCGTGGGTGACGGTGAGGGCAAGGTTGGCTTCGGTCGTGGCAAGGCGCGTGAAGTGCCGGTCGCTATCCAGAAGGCGATGGAAAATGCCCGCAAGAACATGCAGCAGGTTGCGCTCAAGGACGGTACCTTGCAGTACCCGATTACAGCGACATTCGGTGCAGCCAAGGTGCACATGCAGCCCGCTTCAGAAGGTACCGGTATTATCGCCGGTGGCGCCATGCGCGCTGTCTTTGAGGTCGTCGGTGTGCGTGATGTGCTGGCGAAATGCATCGGCACCAACAACCCGATCAACGTTGTTCGCGCAACCATGAAAGGCCTGGCCGAAATGAGCTCCCCCGACATGGTGGCAGCCAAGCGCGGCAAGAAGGTCGAAGAGATCCTGGGGTAAGCCATGGCAGACAAGAAATTGAAGGTGACTCTGACCAAGAGCACCAGTGGACGACTGAAATCGCACAAGGCGTGTGTGGCCGGACTTGGCCTGCGCCGTATTCGTCATTCAGTCGAAGTGATCGATACGCCGGAAAATCGCGGCATGATCAACAAGGTTTCGTACCTGTTGCAGGTAGAGGAAGTCTGATATGCGCCTGAATACACTGAAGCCTGCTGCTGGCAGCCGTCCTGACGCCAAGCGTGTCGGCCGTGGTATCGGTAGCGGCCTGGGCAAGACCGGTGGCCGTGGCCACAAGGGCCAGAAGTCGCGCTCCGGCGGTTTCCACAAGGTCGGTTTTGAAGGTGGCCAGATGCCCTTGCAGCGTCGTTTGCCGAAAGTCGGCTTTACGTCGCGCAAGTCGATGGTGACCGAGGAAGTGCGTTTACACGAACTGGCCGCTGTCGAAGACGGCGCCGTTGATCTTGCGTCGCTCAAGGCGGCCGGGATCCTCAAGCAAAGTACGCTGTATGCGAAGATCATCGCATCCGGTGAAATTACTACAGCTGTCACGGTGAAGGGGCTGCGCGTTACCAAGGGTGCGCGTGCGGCAATCGAAGCCGCCGGCGGTAAGGTCGAGGATTAATCCGGGTGGCAGGTGCGGGTGCAGCGGGTCTTACCGGGGGTCTCGGTGACATCGGTAAACTGAAGGAGCTGCGCACGCGCATCTTCTTCGTGCTGGGTGCGATACTGGTTTTCCGTATCGGCTCATTTATCCCGCTGCCGGGTATTGATCCGGTCGTGCTGGAAATTCTGGCCGAGCAGCAGAAAGGCACAATCCTGGACATGTTTAACATGTTCTCGGGTGGCGCGCTGAAACGACTGTCACTGTTTGCGCTGGGCATCATGCCGTACATTTCGGCATCCATCATTATGCAGTTGTTGTCGTATACCGTGCCGTCGCTGGAACAGCTGAAGAAAGAAGGTGAGGCTGGCCGGCACAAGATTACCCAGTACACGCGCTATGGCACGGTGGTACTGGCAACGTTCCAGGCAATCGGTATTTCGACAGCGTTGCAGGGCCAGATCGTCGGTGGGCAACCGCTGGTGATCTTGCAGGGCCTGCCGTTTGTTATTTCGTCGGTGGCTTGCCTGGTAACAGGCACACTGTTCCTGATGTGGCTCGGTGAACAGGTAACAGAGCGGGGTATCGGTAACGGTATTTCGATCATTATTTTCTCGGGTATTGTCGCCGGCCTGCCGGCAGCGATCGGCGGTTCACTGGAGCTGGTGCGAACCGGCGAGATGAACACCCTGAGTATACTGTTCCTGTTTGCGCTGGCCGTTGCTGTGACAGCGTTCGTGGTATTCGTCGAGCGTGGACAGCGCCGGATTACCGTGAACTACGCAAAACGGCAGCAGGGCCGCAAGATGTACGCGGCACAGAGTACGCATCTGCCGTTGAAGCTGAATATGGCGGGCGTTATCCCGCCGATCTTTGCGTCGAGCATTATCCTGTTCCCGGCAACGGCGGGTCAGTGGTTCGGCAGCAATGAAGGGTTTGGCTGGCTGAAGGATATTTCCTCGGCACTGTCGCCGGGACAGCCTCTGTATATATTGTTTTATGCGGCGGCGATTATCTTCTTCTGCTTTTTTTATACGGCGATCGTCTTCAATTCGAAGGAGACCGCTGACAACCTGAAGAAGTCGGGTGCGTTTATCCCCGGTATTCGTCCAGGTGAGCAGACGGCAAGGTATATCGATGGTGTGATGACACGCCTGACGCTGGCAGGCGCGATCTATATCACCGCGGTCTGTCTGTTGCCGGAGTTTTTGATTTTGTACTGGAACGTGCCCTTCTACTTTGGCGGTACGTCCCTTTTGATTATCGTGGTCGTGGTGATGGACTTCATGGCCCAGGTTCAGTCTCACATGGTGTCTCACCAGTACGAGAGTCTGATGAAAAAAGCTAACCTCAAGGGCCAGGGTCGTTCCGGTCTGCTGCGTTAGCGCTGATTGAAACAGGTGAATCATGAAAGTTCGTGCATCAGTAAAGCGTATTTGCCGCAACTGTAAAATTGTCCGTCGCAAGGGCGTGGTCCGGGTTATCTGCAAGGATGGCCGCCACAAACAGCGCCAGGGCTGATACAGGCGTCAAACGCCACTAATTGTTTGGTTTTTGGATTGAAATAAGGGGCAAAACCCGGTATTCTTGCGCGTTTCGCGACACGCAGACCGCTTTGTCCCGTTGAGGAGATCAGATTCATGGCTCGTATAGCCGGGATTAATGTACCGCCGCAGAAACACGCAGTGATTGCGCTGACAGCCATTTATGGTATCGGCCGCACCACGGCGAAGAAAATTTGTGAAGCGACTGGCGTCAGCACGGACACCAAGATCAAGGATCTGTCCGAGCCGGAAGTCGAGAGCATTCGTAACGAAGTGGCCAAATACACGGTAGAAGGCGATCTGCGCCGTACCGTGTCAATGAACATCAAGCGGCTGATGGATCTGGGTTGCTATCGCGGCATGCGTCATCGTCGTGGTTTGCCGATGCGCGGTCAGCGCACGCGCACCAATGCACGTACCCGCAAGGGTCCGCGTCGTCCGATTCGTCGATAAAGTATTCGTAACAGGTAGATAGAACATGGCAAAAGCACCGACTCGTACGCGGAAAAAGGTCAAGAAGAATGTGGTTGACGGTATCGCCCACATTCACGCGTCGTTCAATAACACGATCGTGACCATCACCGATCGCCAGGGCAATGCGCTGGCATGGGCCACCGCCGGTGGTTCCGGTTTCCGCGGTTCTCGCAAGAGTACGCCGTTTGCAGCACAGGTTGCTGCCGACCGTGTCGGCGAGATGGTCAAGGAATTCGGTCTCAAGAACCTCGAGGTCGAGGTCAAGGGTCCGGGTCCAGGTCGCGAATCTGCGGTGCGTGCCCTGAACAATGCCGGTTTCAAAATTACCAACATTACCGATGTGACCCCGATTCCGCACAACGGTTGCCGTCCGCCCAAGAAGCGACGCGTGTAAGGCGGAGGAGAGCAAATGGCCAAGTACACAGGACCCAAATGTCGCCAGTGCCGTCGTGAAGGCACCAAGCTGTTTTTGAAAGGCGAAAAATGTTACACCGCGAAATGCGCGATCGAAAATCGTCCATTCCCGCCGGGCCAGCATGGACAGCGTCGTACACGCTTGTCGGATTATGCGACCCAGCTGCGCGAGAAGCAGAAAATGCGCCGTATCTACGGTGTACTGGAACGTCAGTTCCGTAACTATTACAAGGCCGCCGCCGGCAAGAAAGGCTCCACGGGTGAAAACCTGTTGCAGCTGCTGGAAGGTCGCCTGGACAACGTGGTCTACCGCATGGGCTTTGCCGCTTCCCGAACCGAAGCGCGCCAGCTGGTACGTCACAATGCCATTACCGTGAACGGTCAACGTGTCACCATTCCGTCCTACCAGGTGCGGCCGAATGACAACCTGGCCATTGCGGAAAAATCACGCAAGCAGCTGCGCGTGCAGTCTGCGCTTGAGATTGCCGAGCAGCGCGGGTTTGTTGACTGGATCGACGTGGATGCGAAAAAGATGGAAGGCGTGTTCAAGGCGCTTCCGGAACGTTCGGATCTGCCGGCCGAAATCAATGAACATCTTGTTGTCGAGTTGTACTCCAAGTAAAGCAACAGCTTAAGAGGGCTTTTCATGCAGGGCAAGGTTACCGAGTTCCTGAAGCCACGTATTGTAGACGTGCAATCTGTAAACGAACGTACGGCGCGGGTCGTGCTGGAGCCGCTCGAGCGCGGTTTTGGTCACACGCTGGGCAATGCCCTGCGTCGCATACTGCTGTCGTCCATGCCGGGTTGTGCCGTGACCAGCGTCGAGATCGACGGTGTGCTTCACGCCTACTCCTCGATTGAGGGCGTACAGGAAGACGTGATGGAAATCATGCTCAACCTGAAGGGTGTCGCACTGAAAATGCATAACCGTGACAAGGCTACCCTGAAGCTGAGCAAGAAAGGCCCGGGTGCTGTTACCGTAGGCGATATCACGCTTGATCATGATGTGGAAGTCGTGAATCCCGACTACGTGATTGCCAACCTGACCAAGGAAGGCGAGCTGAACATGACACTGAACGTGGAAATGGGCCGTGGCTATGTACCCGCCAAGGCACGTGCCGAGCTGGAAGATGAAGAAGGTGCCAGTGTTGGCGCGCTTCGTCTGGATGCCAGTTTCACACCGGTGTATCGCATTTCCTATACAGTGGATTCAGCACGTGTCGAGCAGCGTACCGACCTGGACAAGCTGATTATCGATATCGAGACCAACGGCACCATTGATCC
>JALVCM010000131.1 GCA_027010005.1 Thiohalobacter sp. | reverse complement strand
CCGCAATGAAATACGACCGTCCTGGGGCAGACGTTTTTCGGCAATATCGAGTTTCGCCATGACCTTGATGCGTGATACCAGCAATGGCGCCAGTACACGCTGTGGCTGCAGCACTTCACGTAAAACGCCATCGACGCGGAAACGCACCACCAGGCGGTTCTCGAAAGGTTCAATATGGATATCCGAAGCGTTTTCCTTGATTGCCTCGGTCAACAAGGCATTGATCAGGCGGATGATTGGCGCATCGTCCTCGCTTTCCAGCAGGTCCTCGGTTTCCGGCAGAGCCTGGGCGATGGTAAACAGATCCAGGTCATCACCCAGGTCTTCCATCATCTGCATGGCCTCGTTGGAACCCTGCTCGTAGGAAGACGCCAGCAGAGCATCGAACTGCTCCTCGCTGATCTCCTGCAACTTCAGTGGTCGGCCAACCAGCCGGCGTACCTCGATCAGCGCCCTGGGCTCGACACCTGGCCGCAGCATGACGCTGGCATGATCTTCCGCCAGCTCGGATACCAGCACACCATGGCGCTTGGCAAAGCTGAAGCCAGGGCGTCGACCGCGCTCTGCCCCCACCTCGGCCGGGACATCTGCAACCGTGTCAGGGGATTCCATCTCAGCCATCCTGGTCCTTGCCACCGCTACCGGCTGCCGGCTTGTCATCGCCGGAAGGTTCAAACGGCGGCGGCAGCTCCAGTAGCTTGTTGTATTCCGGCAACCTTGGCATAAGCGCGCCTGGCATCAGCGGCACTTTTTCATCGTGCAACTGGAACTGACGCGCACGCAGCAAATTGTACTTACCGGCGGAATAACGGTCCGTGTCCGAGGGATCACGCAGTATCACCGGGCGAATAAACACCATCAGGTTGGCCTTGTCATGATTGGTGCCGGTCGAGCGGAACAACGCACCGAGTATCGGCAGATCACCCAGCAGAGGCACTTTCTGTTCCGTTTCGGTGACCCGGTCTTCAATCAGCCCGCCGAGCACGATCACCTGCCCGTCCTGAATCAGTACATTGGTCTTGATGGAGCGCTTGTCGGTAATGATATCGCTCGCCGCTGCACTCTGGGAGATAGATGAAATCTCCTGCTCAATCGCCATCATGATGGCATCACCCTCATTGATCTGGGGCGTGACCTTGAGTGTGATACCTACATCCTGACGCTGAATGGTCTGGAAAGGATTTACCGTATTGCCCGCACTTGCACCTGCCGTATTCGAAAATGAACCGGTCACAAAGGGTACATTCTGGCCCACGACAATCTCAGCCTCTTCATTATCCAGTGTCGTGATCGACGGGGTGGAGAGAATATTGGCATCGGTATCCGCCGCCAGCGCCTGCAACACCGCACCCCACTTGAGTTTTCCGCCATCGGTAACATTACCGCCACCGAGGATCAGTCCGGCTGAAACGCCGGGGAAAGTACTGGTTGCAATCCCGTTAAGGATAGCCGTCGCAGGAATGCCACTGGTATTATCAAAATTGGTTCCAGCGACCGGGGTAGCGGTCCCCCCGGTACCGTCGAAGGCCCACTGAACACCCAGCTCGCGGGCCTTCTTCTCACTGACTTCCGCAATGATCGCATCGACCAGGACCTGTGAACGGCGGATATCAAGTTGCCGGATTACGGCTTCAAGCGATCGCATCAGCGCCGGTGGCGCCGTGATAACCAGTGCATTGGTCGCCTCGTCGGCCTGGATATCCAGTTCCTTGTCGATATTTGTTGCCGCAGCAGTCTTGCCTTTTACCCTCTCGCCCTGAATCTTGCCAACACCGCGCAGCGTTTCAACCAGGTCAGCCGCCTTGGCGTATTTCAGGTAAATGACCTTGGTATTGCCACCACGCTCCAGCGGGGTATCAAGGTGAGAAATAATGGCGCGCAACCGCAGGCGGCTGGAACGATCTCCCCCCAGCAAGACACTGTTGGTACGCTCATCCGCCACCAGGGTCTGCGCGGAACCCTGCGCACCCTTGGCCTGCCCCGGCCCCCTGCGACTGATCGCATTCAGTACCCGGACAACTTCCGTAGCCGAGGCGTGCTCCAGGCGGATAACCTCGATCTCACTGTCACTGACCTTGTCGATACGCCGAATAATATTGACCAGCCGTGCAACATTTTCGGCACGGTCAGAGATGATCAATACGTTAGTGGTCGGGTAAGCCGCCAGGTGCCCCTGCTGCGGTACCAGCGGGCGCAAAATCGGCACCAGCTGTGCCGATGCTACATTGTCGACCTGGATAACCCGTGTCACCATTTCATCACCCCGGCCCGGTTCGGCATCGGTGGCATTGGGAATACTGTCCTGTTTGGCACTGACATCGGGAACAATCTTGATAACCTGTCCGCTCGGGACAGCGGCGAATCCATGCACCTTGAGGATAGACAGGAACACCTGGTAAACCTCGTCACTGCTCATCGGGCGCGAGGAAATTACCGTCACCTTGCCCTTGACGCGCGGATCGACGATGAAGTTCTTGCCGGTCACTTCCGCAACCGTTCCAATCAGCGCATTGATGTCAGCATCTTTAAGATTGAGCGTGATTGTCTGTGCAAACAGGGGTACCACCCACAACAGGCACAGCGCAAGCAATCCATTCCGCCATGTTTTTTCTCTGATTGTCAGCCGATCCACTACGTTTATGCTCCTGCTCACCGCGCCGATGCCGGCAAGGTTAGATTAAGTGATACTTCCTGCCCGCCACGCAGCAGTGTGACATTCACCGAGTCACCCTCCCCCAGCGCCTTCATGGCCTTCATGCCTTTTGCCGGCGCATCAATCTGGACGCCGTTTATCGAAGTCACGATATCGCCCGGTTTCAGACCCAGGTCCTTGAGCGCGCCACGCTGCCTGCCAGGCTGCAGGCGGAAACCCACGAACTTGCCATTCTGGCGCGCCGGTGTCGCGCGTACATAATTCAGAAACGAGGCCGGATTTTTCCTGATCTCACTACGGTACTTTGTGAATGCCGTTGCCCGGTTACCGGCATCACTTCTGTTGCCCCCGTAACTGGTACGTCTGGCCGGTGTCTGTACTTTCGATGTATTGCGCTTCTTCGGAAGCTTGAGCGTCTCGAAACGCCCGCCACGCTCGAGGATAATCCGGTCCGGATAGATCTCGGACAGTTTCGCACCACCGGGCAGGGGGTCGCCTACCCCGTAGGTATCTTCCTTGCCTTTCGGATCCGCAATAATGGCCCAGCCCAATGTTGCTTCATTACTCGCAAACACCCCTTTCAGTGTCAGCTTGAGCCGTGTCTCGGGGGCACTGAGTGGTGAGACCTTTTTCGTGGCAGACTGTTGCCCTGCCTCGCCAAACAAATGCCAGCCAGCCAGTTCCTTCTCATTGGTTGCAGACGGCCTGCGCTGGACCGGTTGATGATCCGGCATCACCGCCGCGGTCTCTTCCCGGGACGATGAAGGGACCAGAAGCCAGCTCAGGCCCGCCAGCTGCCAGGCCAGCCAGAGAATCAGCAACCCATTGATAATTCTAATGAATAACGAAACCTGTCCCGCACCAAAGGGGAGCCGAAACGCATGCTGTGGAAGCGTGAGACTTACCATGGATTTATAGCTTCACAATATCCCTGAACAGTTAAACGCGGCCGGATGGTAAAGAACTTAAACGATTGCCGCTAAATATCTTGATTTTACCGGACTTTCTGATTTTAGCCCAGTTTTGACCTGAATTGCCGCAAGTCAGTTCAATATGCTGAATCTGTGCAGAGTGTTCAGGGTGCCGACCGCCGCCGATTACCGCTGCGACCGGATGAGCCACGTCCATTACGACCGCCACCACCGCGCCCGCGTCCCTGCGGTGTTTTTCGCTGAGGCCGTTTGACCGGCGGCCGGGGGGTGGCCAGCATATCGTCCGTAACATGCTCCACCGGGATGCTGTGTCCGATATAAGCCTCTATATCAGGTAACGAATAAACAAACCGCTCACAGGCGAAGCTGATGGCATCGCCCTCGGCGCCCAGCCGGGCGGTTCGACCGATACGATGCACGTAGTCCTCGGCATCCTGTGGCAGGTCATAATTAAATACATGGCTGACATCGGGAATGTGCAGACCACGCGCCGCCACATCGGTGGCAACCAGCACAGCCAGTTCACCCTCCTGGAACTTCTTCAATAAC
>JALVCM010000130.1 GCA_027010005.1 Thiohalobacter sp. | reverse complement strand
ATCGCCTTGCACTGGAATAATTATTTTTCACTGTGCAAGGCGATGTTCGCGCCTGTGGAGGGGGGGTTCTACGGGAACAGTCACTATTTGTTCAGGCTGAAAGGCTGAACCTCAGAAGTCCGGTTTTTTCAGAACCGTCACAGCATTGAGACCTCCGAAGGCAAAGGCATTCGATAATGCTGTATTAATCTGCATGGGGCGGGCCTCGTTCGGTATGTAGTCCAGGTCACAGTCTTCGTCCGCCTCAGTAAAGTTGGCGGTGGGCGGGGCTACCTGGTGATGAATGGCAAGTGTCGTTGCAACCAGTTCCAGTGCGCTGGATGCGCCCAGCGCATGGCCATGCATTGACTTGGTTGATGAAACAGCAAGGGAATGGGCATGGGAGCCAAAGGTCTTGTGCAGGGCTTCGGTTTCGGTTTTATCGTTGGCAGCTGTACCCGTGCCGTGGGCGTTGACATAGGCGACTGATTCGGTGGAAGTATCCGTGCTTTCCAGAGCCTTCTGCATGGCCGATATGATACCGTTCACATCAGGTCGCGTGATGTGTGCTGCATCGGATGTCATACCAAAGCCAGCCAGTTCGGCATAGATGCGTGCATTTCTTTGACGGGCGTGGCTTTCTGATTCAAGCACAAGCATACCAGCACCTTCTCCAAGCACCATACCGGAACGATTTGCAGAGAAAGGCCTGCATGTGTCGTTTGAAACGACTCTCAGTGCCTCCCACGATTTCAGCAGGCCATAGGTAAAAGGGGTATCAGTCCCGCCTGCAATTGCAACATCCACGATCCCGGCCTGAATCATCAGGGATGCCTGGATAATGGCATGCGCACCCGATGCACAGGCACTGGCGACGGAAAAGACCGGGCCACCGAGCCCGAGATTCATGCTGACCTGGCAGGCGGCTGCACTGGGCATACCTTTGGGAATAGTCATCGGGTGAGCCCTGGGTTGTCCTTTTTTGTAGAGCTGGAGATAGGTTTCCTCGTCAGTCTGTTTTCCCCCGCAACCCGTACCGATTATGGCTGCCGCGTGACGTGTGGCGTTGCTGTGTGGTTCGAGCCCGGCATCTGCCAGTGCTTCTGTGGCCGCGATGACCGCAAACTGGGAGAAGCGATCAAGCAGGGGGAGCTTGTCCGGCGGGAAGTATGTTTCCGGGGCATAATTGTTGACGATGGCACCAATACTGATCCTGGAGCCTTCTGCCAGCGAACCCAGCGGGGCAATGGACGAGGTGCCACTGACCAGTGCTTGCCAGAATTGTTGTGTAGTATTACCTGGGCCGGATATGGCGCCAAGACCGGTGATGGCTACACGTTGCTTCATACCTGGGAATTTGTATCCGATTGCCGGATCTTGTTGATACTGGAAACAATATCGCTGACGGTCTCAAGGTTTTCCATCAGTTCGTTCGGGATTTCTATTCCGAAACGTTCTTCGAGTTCGTAAAGAATGGTGATTGCCTGCAGTGAGTCGATACCCAGGTCACTCAGGCGTGTGTCCATGTTGACATCTTCCGGCTTACATTGCCGCTCTCGGGTAATGACTTCGACTACTGCTGATTCAATCATAACTACCAGTTCCTCATGCATTTACACCGATTAAAGCATTTTTGCCCAGTTGCCGCTATAGCGCAGCACGGTAATCTTTTTTCTCGATGGAGCGCGTGTTTGCGTGTTTGCAAAATTCAGGTCAACCAGGGGTGCTGAGGAATCTGTGACAGGGATGCCTGCATTGCTGTCTGTTGTCGGATGGAAAGGTACCTCTGACCAGGAGCAGGGTCTGCTCCGTATCTGCATTGCAGTTACCTTCCTGATTTATCTGGTATTCGACTGGCCCGATACCCCTGAGGTGCAGGAGCTGCTACATACCAGTTTAGCCTTCATGGCTATTTTCCTGACATTTTCCATACTGTTTTCTGTTTCGACGTTGATATGGCCGGCTCCCTGGGTTAGTCGACGTGTCGTAAGTATTGTTGTCGATATTTCGATGTTTAGCTACGGTCTCTACTTGACCGGGCCAACGGGAGCACCCTGGTACGGGGTTTACTTGTGGGTCACTTTGGGGAATGGATTTCGATACGGCGAGAAGTATCTTTATTTGTCTGCTGCTACATCCCTGGTGGGATTTGGAGCGGTAATGTTCGTTTCTCCATACTGGGAAGGGCACAGGGAACTGGGTCTTGGGCTTGCTGCAACATTGCTCGTTATTCCAGCCTATTCAGCTTTGCTTATTCGGCGACTCAACGAGGCAAGACGCAATGCTGACAAGGCCAACCAGGCTAAAAGTGAATTCCTTTCCCGTATGTCGCATGAAATACGTACGCCGTTGAACGGCATACTGGGGATGACTGAATTACTGCGAACCCGGTCATTAAAAGCTGAGGATCGTGAATATGTAGAAACCATTTATGCTTCCGGCAAGACACTTGCGCACCAGATCGATGACATTCTTGACCTGTCCAGAATAGAGTCCGGGCAATTGCAACTCGAGGAGCTTGAGTTCGATCTATATGCACTTATCAACACCACGTTACGTATATTTGAAGCACAGGCGGCTGAAAAAGGGGTTGCCTTGCAGGAGACAATTAACCCGAATACACCGTTTCTGCTGTGTGGCGACCCACACAAGTTGCGGCAGGTGATTATTAACCTTGTAGGGAATGCAATGAAATTCACTGACAAGGGCTTTGTATCACTGCGTGTCTATCCGAGGGAGGAAGAGGCGGAGCATGTGGTGTTGCGTTTTGAAGTTACGGATACCGGTACAGGCATTGATGAAAGCAGACTGGAGCAGATCTTTGAACCCTTTACCCAGGAAGACAGCAGTGTATCCCGCCAGTACGGCGGTACCGGGTTAGGGACAACGATATGCAAACACCTGGTGAGTATGATGGACGGTGAGATTGGTGTCCAGAGCAGGCGTGGGGTTGGTACGACCTTCTGGTTTGACCTTCCTTTCAGGGTTATTGAGTCTCCGGAGCAGGACAAGACCAGTGCCTGGACCCGGGATTGCCGGGTAGTCTGCTTGCAGCATGAGGGTGTGAATGGTGGGGACTTGCTGGAAAATCTGTCTGGCTGGAAAATGCCTTGTACCGTTGTTCACAGTATACAGGCTTGCTGGCAGTGGATTGGTGAGATGAAAGCCACCGGGCAGTCTGTCGATGCATTACTGATTGACGGTGTGCCGTATGGTCCCGAGCTAGAGGCATTGCTGGCAAATTATGCCGGCGAAGGTGTGTCTGGTTTCCTGCCGGTTATCATCGTAGGTGGTGAGCGTTATCCGCAGGACATCACGCGGCGAACACACGATCATTTCTTTGTTTTAAATCGTCCACTGGACAGCCGTGCATTATTTAACGTGTTGCATGCCTGTTATTCGCGCCATAGTACGGAAGATGATGTGGTTCATATCGCAACAAGACAGCATATGAGCGAAGATGCCGGTCTGCAGCTCAGTGTGCTTATTGGTGATGATAATGCGACCAATCGTACTGTTCTGCAACGCATGCTTGAACAGATGGGGCATCATTGTGTGGCGGTTGAAGGCGGGGAAGCGGTATTGTTGTCTCTGGAAGAAGCAGACTATGACGTCGTGATAGTGGATAAAAATATGCCCCACATGGGCGGGCTGGAAGTTTACTCGACGTTTACTCTGGCACACGATATGGCCTCGACCATCCCTTTCATTATTCTTACCGCGGATGCCACACAGGAATCACGGGATGCCTGTGCTTCAGCAGGTATCCAGTATTTTCTGACCAAGCCAGTATCGCTGTCACGTTTGCGTGAAGTGTTGTTTGATGCTGTGCAGGATGTGGCCAGAGACAACGTGAGCGACGTAAACCTCGAAAAGGCTGATGCTACCAGTGAAAGTTTGCAGGTTATTGACGATCTGGACTTTGAAAAACTCGAATTGCTCGGTGGTGGCGATGATCAGTTTATGCGTGACATCTTCACCAACTTCGAGGGCGATGCCAACCGCGATATCCGGGCATTAGAGTCTGCACTGGTAAATCATGATCTGGTGACTTTTCGTGACAGCGCACATGCACTGAAAGGGGCGGCCATGTACCTGGGGTTGCAGCAACTGGCCTCGTTGAGTGCGCAGGCACAGAACATGACAGAGCAGGATT
>JALVCM010000129.1 GCA_027010005.1 Thiohalobacter sp. | reverse complement strand
GACAAAATTATGTTCAAAGTAAGAGACAACGAACCGCAGTATGCCTTTATTCCGGACGCCGAAGCACCGCAGGCCAACTGCTACGGCAAGCCCATCCAGCTGGTCGAGGAAAACGACCCGTTGGCCGGGCAGAGTCTGAACATCAACGGCAACAGCAGCATCGGTGACAACCCCAACCGTTACAAACAGCATGGCTTTTACTTCAATGCCGACAACTGTATCGCCTGCCACGCCTGCGAAGCGGCCTGCGCGGAAAAGAACAACACCCCGGCACATCTGGCGTTCCGCTCTGTGGGCTACCTGGAAGGCGGCAGCTACCCGGCCGTTGCGCGCCTGAACATTTCCATGGCCTGCAACCATTGCGACAACCCGGTGTGCCTGAAGGGTTGCCCGACGCGTGCCTATACCAAGTTCGCCGAATACGGCGCCGTGTTGCAGGACCCGGATATCTGTTTCGGTTGTGGCTACTGTACCTGGGTCTGTCCCTACAATGCGCCGCAGCTCGACCCGGTAGCCGGGCATGTCTCCAAATGCAACATGTGTGTCGATCGCCTGGAAGTCGGCCTGAAACCGGCCTGTGCCTCGGCCTGTCTCGGCGGTGCACTGGACTTCGGTGTGATTGAAACCACCCCGGAAAACCGGGAACAGCTTTCAACCAGCATTCCCGGTTTCCCCGATACCTCGATCACTCACCCCAACATCCGTTTTCAACAAACGCGCAGCCTGCCGCGTGACATGCGCCGCACCGACAGTACACCGGTCCGCTATGTACGTGATGAACAGAACATAAAACCCGACCCGGGTGTGAAAGGCGGGCAGGGGCAGTATCGCAGTGCACCATTGCCGCACAGCAATAAACCTGTGCAGTGGAACCTGGCCAAACTGCGTTCACGTGAAGACCCGCTGGTCATCTTTACGCTGATCACGCAGGCCGTAGTCGGTGCCTTCCTGTTACTGTTCCTTGGTCCACTGTTCGGGCTGGAATCGTTAAGTCCTGCTGCACATCCGGTTGCCTACCCGGTGATGCTGTTCGGGCTGATCGCCGTGCAGACCTTCGCACTGGTGGTCTCTACCCTGCATCTCGGGCGCCCGCACCGTTTCTACCGCGCCTTTAACAACCTGCGCCATTCGCCGGTCAGCCGTGAAGTCGCTGCGGTGGCCGTGTTCTATAACCTGCTCGGTGTCTATGCCGTGCTGACCGGTCTGCCGCAACTGTTCGGCTGGCTGCCGGAAGGCCTGGTCAATGGCGTACGTGAACTGTCCGGCTGGCTGGCGGTGATAGCCGGTCCGGCATCGATCTACTTCATGCACCGCATCTACCGCATCCCGGCCCGCCCGTTCTGGAACCACTGGCAAGTACTGACCAGTTTCTATGCCAGTATGCTAACGCTCGGTTCACTGGCCGTGGCATTGGTATTCGTCCCCTTGCTGGCGGTCCAGGGTATGGACTACACCCCCATGTTACAGACATTGACACTCCTGGTACTGGCCGGACTGGTCATTGAAGCCTTCGGTCTCTACCGTCATGCCCACTACCTGCGCCACCACAGTGGTGAAGGTCAGGCGGCCTGGCTGGAACAGACCCTCACCTTTGGCAAGACCTACTGGCTGCGCAATACGCTCATGCTCGCTGCCGGTGTACTGGTGATACTCGCGGTGCTCAGTGGATTATCCGGTATTGCAGGCATTACCCTGTGGAGCCTTGCAGCACTGGCATTGCTGGCGGCTGCACTGATGGGTCGTGCACTGTTCTACGTGCTGGTGATCCCGACCACCCTGCCGGGCGCTTTCTTCTGGAAGAACCCGGCCTTCCAGGAACACGCGCGCGAAGCCGGCCTCGCCGGCATGCCACAGGTCGGTGTGCAGGTCACCAGGCATTAAACCGGCCAGGATCAATTGCCATGCGCTCAGTTTTCAAGGGGTCAGAGTACTTGAAATTGGATAATTTCAAGTACTCTGACCCCTTGAAAATTGAGAATGAGCTGGAGCGTGCGGTGTTCATGGCGCAGTACCGGTCACCCCGGCAGCGCCTGTTGCGCATCGCCGGTGTATTACTGATCATCAGCAAACACGGTTTGCGCGGCCTGCTGTATGTATGGCCGTTGACACTGCTGGTATTTGTCGACTTCCCCGGCGCCTGGGACCTTATTCGCCTGTCACTGCTGGTGCTGGCAGGTGCGGCCTGGTCGCGTTTCATCTATGGCTCGGTGCGCGATGACTACCAGCGCTTCATCAGTGGCCGGTTACTCGAGACGGCCAGCCTGCGCGAAGTGTTTTGATGCGACCTGTTGGTCCCCAGGTATAATGGCCGGATGAGTAACCCCGAAACCCGAACCACCTGCCCCTACTGCGGGGTCGGTTGTGGCGTGCTGGCCAGCGCCGATGAAGCCATGAACGTCAGCGTGCGCGGCGATCCCGACCACCCGGCCAACTTCGGCCGCCTGTGTTCCAAGGGCGCAGCGCTGGGCGAGACCGTCGGGCCGGATAACCGCCTGCTGTACCCGAAGATCGATGGCGAAGTCACCGACTGGGGCCGCGCGCTGGACCACGTCGCTGGTGAGTTCAAACGCGTTATCCAGCAACACGGGCCGGACGCCGTGGCCTTCTATGTCTCCGGCCAGTTGCTGACAGAAGACTACTACGTCGCCAACAAGCTGATGAAAGGTTTCATTGGTTCCGCCAACATCGACACCAACTCGCGGCTATGCATGTCCTCCGCGGTGGCCGGTTACAAGCGCGCCTTTGGTACCGACACGGTGCCGTGCAGTTACGAAGACCTGGAGCGTGCCAAACTGATTGTGCTGACCGGGTCCAACACCGCCTGGTGCCACCCGGTCCTGTTCCAGCGCATTCGCCAGGCCAAAAAAGACAACCCCGACCTGGTGATCGTCGTCATCGATCCACGCCAGACCCCGACCTGCGACATTGCCGACACCCACCTGGCCGTGCGCCCCGGTTCCGATGCACTGCTGTTCAATGGACTCCTGTGCTACCTGGAGGACAGTGGCGAGCGCAATACCCTGTTCACGGAACGCTGCACCGATGGCGCTGACGAGGCACTGGCCAGTGCGCGTGCAGTGGCCGGTGACATTGAGCGCGTTGCGGTTGAGTGTGGGCTGGAGGCCGACACCCTGCGCGAATTCTACCGCCTGTTCGCACGCACCGAACGTGTAGTCACCGTGTTCTCGCAGGGTATTAACCAGTTCTCCTACGGTACCGACAAGGTCAACAGCATGATCAACTGCCACCTGCTGACCGGCCGTATCGGCCGGCCCGGCATGGGGCCGTTCTCTTTCACCGGGCAGCCCAATGCCATGGGCGGGCGCGAAGTCGGCGGGCTGGCCAACCAGCTGGCCGCGCACATGGAACTCGACAACCCCGAACACCGTGACCGTGTGCAACGTTTCTGGCAATCGCCCAGTATCCCCGAACAGGCCGGGCTGAAAGCCGTCGAACTGTTCCAGGCGATCGAAGCCGGCCAGGTGAAAGCCGTGTGGATCATGGCCACCAACCCGGCCGTCAGCCTGCCCGATACCCAACACGTGCGTGCCGCACTGCAGCGGTGCGAGCTGGTGGTGGTTTCTGACTGCGTGGAGCACACCGACACCACGCAATACGCCGATGTTCTGTTGCCCGCCCAGAGCTGGGGCGAGAAAGAAGGCATGGTCACCAACTCCGAGCGGCGCATCTCACGCCAGCGCGCTTTTCTGCCCACTCAGGGCGATGCGCGGCCCGACTGGTGGATTGTCAGTGAAGTCGGCCGCCGTATGGGTTTCGAGAGCGCGTTCGACTACCAGAACGTGGCCGATGTGTGGCGCGAACACGCCGCCCTGTCCGGTTTTGAAAACGCGGGCGAGCGTGACTTCGACATCAGCGCACTGGCTGACCTCAGCCATGAAGACTACCAGTACTTGCCGCCCGTCCAGTGGCCGGTCAGCCGTGCCGCCCCGCAGGGCAGTGTGCGCATGTTCAGCGACGGACACTTCTTCACCCAAAATGGCCGCGCGTGCCTGGTGCCCGTGCATAACCCGCAACCGGCGCACGCCACCCGCGATGACTACCCGCTGGTACTCAACACCGGCCGCGTGCGCGATCACTGGCACACCCTGACACGTACCGGCAAATCACCAAGGTTA
>JALVCM010000128.1 GCA_027010005.1 Thiohalobacter sp. | reverse complement strand
GGTCGGCCTTGTTCATGTATACAATGATGTACGGTACACCCACCTGGCGTGCCAGCAGGATGTGCTCGCGCGTCTGCGGCATCGGACCGTCAGCAGCGCTCACCACCAGAATCGCACCGTCCATCTGTGCCGCACCGGTGATCATGTTCTTCACGTAATCCGCGTGCCCCGGGCAATCCACGTGGGCGTAGTGACGCTTTTCCGTCTCGTACTCCACGTGTGCGGTCGCGATCGTGATACCACGCGCACGCTCTTCCGGTGCATTGTCAATCTGATCGTAGGCCTTGAATTCGCCGCCCTGCTTCTCCGCCGCCACTTTCGTCAGCGCCGCGGTCAGCGTCGTCTTCCCATGGTCAACATGACCAATTGTGCCCACATTTACATGCGGCTTCGTACGTTCAAATTTTTCCTTGGACACGACTGCTACCCTCTTCCGGTTTTGTTAGTGCCTGATTGTTAAGATGCCTTCCTGACGGCTTCCACGATGCTGTTTGGTGCTTCAGCATAATGCGCGAACTCCATCGAGTACGTTGCGCGACCCTGGGTGGCGGAACGCAGATCGGTGGCATAACCGAACATTTCCGCCAGCGGAACCTCGGCGCGGATAATCTTGCCTGCAGGACTGTCATCCATGCCCTGCACCTGGCCGCGCCGGCGATTCAGATCGCCCATCACGTCACCCATGTTGTCTTCCGGGGTGACGACTTCAACCTTCATGATCGGTTCCAGCAACACCGGGCTGCCCGCAAGCGCCCCTTCCCTGAAACCCATCGAACCCGCGATCTTGAACGCCATCTCCGACGAATCAACATCGTGGTAGGAACCGTCGTACAGCGTGACCTTGATATCCACCATCGGATAACCGGCAATCACGCCACTTTCCATCGCTTCCTGTATGCCCTTGTCGACCGCGCCGATGTACTCCTTCGGGACCACACCGCCGACAATCTTGTCGACAAACTCGTAGCCTTCACCCGCTGGCTGCGGCTCCAGCCTGAGCACAACATGGCCATACTGGCCTCGGCCACCGGACTGGCGCACAAACTTGCCTTCCGCCTTCTCGACCACCTTGCGGATGGTCTCGCGGTAGGCAACCTGCGGTGCACCGACGTTAGCTTCAACACCAAACTCGCGCTTCATGCGGTCGACAATGATGTCGAGGTGCAGCTCGCCCATGCCGGAAATAATCGTCTGGCCGGACTCTTCGTCTGTGCGTACCCGGAAAGAAGGGTCTTCCTGCGCGAGCTTGCTCAGCGCGATACCCATCTTTTCCTGGTCTGCCTTGGTGCGCGGTTCCACCGCAACCGAGATAACCGGCTCCGGGAAATCCATACGCTCCAGCGTAATCACGTTGTTGATATCACACAGGGTATCGCCTGTCGTGACATCCTTGAGGCCCACCGCCGCGGCGATGTCGCCGGCAAACACCTCCTTGATCTCTTCACGAGAATTGGAGTGCATCTGCACGATACGGCCCACACGTTCTTTCTTGTGTTTAACCGGGTTGTAAATGGTGTCACCGGACTTCAGTACACCGGAATACACCCGGAAAAACGTCAGGGTCCCGACAAAGGGATCCGTTGCAATCTTGAAGGCGAGCGCCGCAAACGGTGCATCATCCGAAGCTACACGCACTGCTTCAGTCTCGTCCTTGTCATCGAGGTGGCCGGTGATCGGCGGCACGTCGACCGGCGACGGCATGTACTCGATGATGGCATCCAGCATGGCCTGAACGCCCTTGTTCTTGAAGGCCGACCCGCACAGCGCCGGGACGATCTCGTTGGCCAGCGTGCGCTGGCGAATACCTGCGCGGATCTCGTCTTCGTCGAGAACCCCGGATTCCAGGTACTTCTCCATCAGTTCTTCATTGGCCTCGGCCGCCGCTTCAACCATGTGCTCGCGCCATTCGTCGCAAAGCGGTCTGAGGTCATCGGGTATGTCCCGCGCCTCGTAGGTCACCCCCATGTCGGCCTCATTCCAGTAGATGGCCTTCATGCGGATCAGGTCGACCACGCCTTCAAAATTTTCTTCTGCGCCGATGGCGATCTGCAGCGGCACCGGGTTGGCCCCCAGGCGCTCGCGGATCTGCTCGACCACGCGCAGAAAATCGGCGCCCGCGCGGTCCATCTTGTTGACGAACGCCATGCGCGGCACGCCGTAACGGTTGGCCTGCCGCCAGACCGTTTCGGACTGTGGCTCAACACCCCCGACCGCGCAGAATACCGCCACTGCACCGTCCAGCACCCTCAGGGAACGTTCGACCTCAATGGTGAAGTCTACGTGTCCGGGCGTATCA
The DNA here is from genome assembly GCA_027010005.1 of Thiohalobacter sp. GTDB lineage: Bacteria > Pseudomonadota > Gammaproteobacteria > DSM-19610 > DSM-19610 > Thiogranum. The sequence continues at coordinate 1,842 of JALVCM010000128.1, read as the reverse complement.
ATAATATTGATACGGTGCTGCTCAAACTGCTGATCCATGCCCTGCCAGAAGCAGGTCGTTGCAGCAGACGTGATAGTAATTCCACGCTCCTGCTCCTGCTCCATCCAGTCCATGGTGGCAGCGCCATCGTGCACCTCACCAATCTTGTGCGAGATGCCCGTGTAGTAGAGCACGCGCTCCGTCGTTGTCGTCTTGCCGGCATCGATGTGTGCCATGATGCCGATGTTGCGATAACGACTGATTGGAGTCTTGCGCGCCACTGCCGTCAATCCTGTTTTGTTTCGCCGTTACCAGCGATAGTGTGCAAAAGCCTTGTTCGCCTCGGCCATGCGGTGCGTGTCTTCCTTTTTCTTGACAGCGGAACCACGGCTTTCCGAGGCATCCATCAACTCACCCGCCAGACGCAGCGCCATGGATTTTTCACCACGCTTGCGTGCAGCATCGATCACCCAGCGCATGGCCAGCGTGGTACGACGCGCAGGGCGCACTTCAACCGGCACCTGGTAGGTCGCACCACCAACACGGCGCGACTTTACCTCGACTGACGGACGGATATTGTCCAGCGCCTTGTCGAGCAGTTCGATCGGGTCACCATCACCGCGTGACTGAATCTGGTCCAGCGCACCATAGATAATGCGCTCGGCAACAGATTTCTTGCCCGACTTCATGACCATATTGATAAATCTGGCCAACATCAGGTTGCCAAACTTTGGATCGGGGAGAATCTCCCGTCGCTCAGCCGCTCTTCTTCTCGACATGGTTTACGTCTCTAAATCCTGTTAATTTCGATAGACCTTACGACTTCGGTCGCTTGGCACCGTACTTGGAACGCCCCTGGCGCCGGCTTTCAACGCCCTGGGTATCCAGGCTGCCGCGCACGGTGTGGTAACGCACACCGGGCAAATCCTTGACACGACCGCCACGAATCAGGACCACCGAGTGCTCCTGCAGGTTATGCCCTTCACCACCAATATAGGTCGTGACTTCAAAACCGTTGGTCAGGCGCACACGGGCGACCTTTCGCAGTGCCGAGTTCGGCTTCTTCGGGGTCGTGGTATAAACGCGTGTACAAACGCCGCGCTTCTGGGGACAAGCCTCCAGTGCCGGGACGTTGCTTTTCACCTGTTTACGGGTGCGTGGTTTGCGCACCAGCTGGTTAATCGTGGCCATTAATGTGTACTCCACCCTCAATCACACGGGGTGCTGAATAATTTCGTAAAGTCCTGAAAATAAACGACAGGCCGGGCGGACCCGGCCTGTCGAAGGAGGCGCATTTTAGGTATTCCACCCGACCCTGTCAAGCAGAAATTCGGCCAATCCGGGCTTTACGCCCTGCCCCGGATCGCCGGTCGATCAGATCGTCAACCTTCTGTCACCTGGGACGGCTCATCATCTGCAGCCGTCTCACTGGCGGGCTTGGCTTCCATGACATCTTCAACGGTAATACCCTGGCGTTGGCGACGTCGCTCGAGGTGGTGCGCCAGGCCGGTACCGGCCGGAATCAGGCGGCCCACGATGACATTTTCCTTGAGACCGCGCAGCTCGTCGCGCAGGCCGCGAACCGAGGCCTCGGTCAGCACACGCGTGGTCTCCTGGAAGGAGGCTGCGGATACGAACGACTCGGTGGCCAGTGATGCCTTGGTAATACCCAGCAGCATCGGTGCCCATTTTGCCGGCTCCTTGCCTTCCGCGACCAGCTTCTCGTTTTCGTCCAGCACACGGGCCTTGTCGGCCTGCTCGCCGCGCAGGAACCTGGAATCACCGGCTTCGGTGATCTCAACCTTGCGCAACATCTGACGGATAATGACCTCGATGTGCTTGTCATTAATCCCGACACCCTGC
>JALVCM010000127.1 GCA_027010005.1 Thiohalobacter sp. | reverse complement strand
TGAATTCAACCTTGTCCAGGTGGCCATCTTCATTTTTATCGGCCTGCTGGTAGTAACTGACCGGGTACCTTGCGTGATACTGCCCTTGTTGACAGGCATGAGTACAGGTCAGGGTAGTGGCCAGAACTTCGTGGCCAGTTTTCCCACGGCCGCTCCGACGGGAATCACCAGCAAGGTCAGGGCCAGTGATAAATACAAAGCCGGCATGGCACTTGCGTGAGCCGTGTGGACAATCTGGGCGCCAAATCGGGCGACAAGATCGGCAAGCAGCAGGATAATGCCTGCACCGAGCAGAAGGCTGTATCTGTATCCGCTTGAGGGTGAGCACTGCGCCGTTACCCCATCGGCGTCATTACGGTCCTTTGTTGAAGTTACTGAATATCCCTGAAGATCAGCTGGCAATACTGTGCTTATGCGGCGCCAGCATCAGAATCAACGCCTGTGCATGTTCTGCGGCCTCCCGCCCCAGGTCTGTCAGGTAGCCCCCGTCTCTCTGGGTCACCAGGCCCTTCTCGTACAGGCGCTGTACTGCTGCAATTTTTGCCGGCGCGGCCGTGGAGTGGATCTTGATGCCCTGATCACTGGTGCGGAGGCTGTAGTACATCAGGATATTGAGTTCGGCAGTTTGTTCTTCTGTGTAGTGCATGATGTCACCTGGTTCTGCTGCGGGTCGTGGCAAGGGCGTGCAGTTAAACATTATACATCAGAACCGGGAAAAGCCCCATATGGCAGGGGCCTGATGAATGAGATGATTTTATCTGCCCGATGCGCCAGAATATCCATAAATCCTTAAATAATCTGATCACTTTACCCCGGGTTGCCTGAGCATCATGTCGGAATCGACGTCCAAAAATAATAAGGAAACCCTGCGTGTACGCCGGCTCGGGATAGATACCTATCGTGAGAATGTCGCCTATTTACACCGCGAGTGCGCAATTTACCGTGCGGAGGGTTTCCAGGCCCTGTCCAAGGTTGAAATCTGTGCAGACAGCCGACGTATCTTGGCGGTACTCAACGTTGTTGATGACGAAAACATCGTCAAGCCCGATGAACTCGGTCTGTCAGAGGAAACATTTGCCAATCTTGGCCTGCCGGAAGGCAGTATCGTCTCGGTCGAACATGCGGAACCCCCGGCGTCGATGAGTGCGGTACGGCGCAAGATCGCCGGCGAGCGGCTCAGCCTGGAAGATTTCCGGAAAATTATTGGCGATATCACCGAATCCCGTTACTCAAAAACCGAGATCTCGGCATTTCTGGTTGCCTGTGGCCAGACCGATCTTGACCGCGACGAAGTGTATTTTCTCACCCGCGCCATGCTGGAATCCGGTGAACAACTGGACTGGCACGAACCCCTGGTTGCTGACAAGCATTGCATCGGGGGCATCCCCGGTAACCGCACCTCGATGCTGGTGGTGCCGATCGTAGCCGCGCACGGGATGTTGATCCCGAAGACGTCGAGCCGGGCGATTACCTCACCGGCCGGTACCACCGATACCATGGAAGTGCTTGCCAATGTAGAGCTTGATATTTCCAGCCTGCACGATATCGTGCGCAAGCACCGTGGCTGTCTCGCCTGGGGCGGTACCTCGCGCCTGTCGCCGGCCGACGATATCCTGATCGCGGTGGAAAGGCCGCTGGGGATCGACTCAAATGGCCAGCTGGTTGCCTCTATCCTGTCAAAGAAACTGGCCGCGGGGTCAACGCACCTGCTGATCGATATTCCCGTTGGACCCACGGCAAAAGTCCGTCATATGCGGGAAGCCCAGGCATTGCGCAAACTGTTCGAATTTGTCGGTGACCAGCACGGTATTTTCCTGGAAGTCATCATCACCGATGGCCGTCAACCGATCGGTAACGGTATCGGCCCGGTGCTGGAGGCGCGTGATGTCATGCAGGTATTGCAGAATGATCCGAAGGCACCGACCGATTTGCGCCAGAAGGCGTTACTGCTGGCGGGGCGTATCCTGGAATTCGATCCGGATGTGCGTGGTGGCAAAGGCTACGCCATCGCAAGGGATATCCTCGATTCCGGCCGTGCGCTGGACAAGATGAATGCCATTATCGAGGCACAGGGGCGGCAACGACACGTCACCTATGAACCCGGCCGGCTCGCACAGGATATTTGTGCGCCTCACGACGGTGTGGTCACCAGTATCGACAACCTGCACATGGCACATATTGCCCGTTTTGCCGGCGCACCGATGGACAAGGGTGCCGGGGTGGACCTGTTTAAAAAACTCGGTGAAAGCGTAAAGAAAGATGAGCCGCTCTACCGGGTACATGCCGAGTTCCCCTCCGACTTCAGGTTCGCGGTCCAGCTGTGCCAGCGGAACAGTGGCTATACCATCGGTAGCGAGGAACAAGTCCCGCAGGCTTTTGTGGCATCCTGATGATTCTTTGTTTTGATGACTATGCCGGGCAGGCTCGTGAGTTGGCAGATGCATTGGCCATGCCGTGCAGGCCGATCGACAGGCACCGGTTTCCGGATGGCGAGGTTAAACTCACCTTGCCGGCTTCATTACCGGAACATGTCATTGTCTACCGCAGTCTTGACCACCCCAACGAAAAACTGATCGAGTTGTTACTGGTGGCCAGCGCGGCGCGGGAGCAGGGTGTGAAAGAACTCACACTGGTCGCGCCCTACCTGTGTTACATGCGACAGGACATCGCGTTCAACCCGGGCGAAGTGGTCAGCCAGCGTATCATAGGCCGCTTCATTGCTGACCTGTTTGATAATGTCATGACGGTCGATCCGCACCTGCACCGCGTGCACCAGCTGAAGGATGTAGTGCCGGCAAAACGCGCACTGGCACTGCAGGCCACACCGGTGATGAGCAACTTTTTACAAACACACGCCACAGCACCCGTCCTGCTTGGGCCGGACAGTGAATCGGAACAGTGGGTGAAGGCTATCGCTGAACCCAATGGCTGGCGTTATGCGACGTGCCAGAAGCAGCGATCCGGTGACCGGGAGGTCAATATAACGCTGCCGGATATCGATTTCCGTGACCAGGCGGTTGTCCTGCTCGATGATATTATCAGCAGCGGTGAGACCATCGCCCGGGCTACCGTGGCGTGCCGGGAGCAGGGTGCCGCAAGCGTTGATGTGCTGGTGACACATGCCCTGTTTGCCCCCGGTGCAGAAGACCGGCTAAAGGCGGCGGGCGTCCGGCACGTGTGGAGCACAAACAGTGTGCGGCATGACACAAACACCGTCAGCCTGACGGGTCTCTTGCATGAAGCACTGCAGGCATGGGTTGATTGACCCGAGCGTCCTGAAGTAATTTATGCCCGAACATTACACCAGAATCTTCCTCCTGAGCCATATGCGGGCCTGTACCAGTCTGGCAGGACATATTCTCGGCTCGCATCCCCGCATCAATGGCTATTTTGAAATGCATATCAGTTATGAGGATCCTTCGGCACTGGATAAACAGCTGGACGTGCTCCAGCGCTATGAAACGCTCAAACCGGACAGCCATTACATCTTTGACAAGCTGCTGCACAATGATTACCGGCTATGCCCCGAACAACTCGGTCGCACCGATATTAAAATACTGGTTTCCCTGCTGGCGCCGGAACAGGCAATAAAAAGCATTGTTGACCTGTTTGAAAAAAAAGAGACAGAAGACCTTTATGCTTCACCAGAAGAGGCGACAAAGTACTATATTGAGCGTGTCGAAATGCTCACCAGCTTCTGCCGGTCTACTAATCAGCCGTATTATTATTATGATGCGGAATTGTTCCGGTCAGCACCGGAAACATTGCTGGAAAAACTCACGGACTGGCTGGGACTGGACTCACCGTTAAGCAAGCGTTACCAGGTTTTCAGTCAGACCGGGCAGGCGAGAATGGGGGACTCGTCGGAGTTGATCCGTCGTGGAAAAATCGAAAAAACCGGGAGTGATTATTCTCACATTGAACTGCCGGAAGAGGCATTGAGCCGGGCGTGGGAGGTTTACCGGTGCTGTCGTTCGGATATTATTGCCTGTGCTGCAGATTCATTAAGGAGCCTCTGATTAATCCGGAATTCACGTCGTTGCGAGCACCTCACCCCGCTGCGCGGTGACGAATCGGGGAAGAACAACCCGTCATTCCGGCGCAGGCCGGAATCCATAAGGTCTGGTTAAGCCACCTGGATTCCGGCCTGCGCCGGAATGACGGAG
>JALVCM010000126.1 GCA_027010005.1 Thiohalobacter sp. | reverse complement strand
TTCTGGAAGGTGGTGGACCACTGCTACCTGTGCGACATGTGCTATATGACCAAGTGCCCGTATGTGCCGCCGCATGAATGGAACGTGGATTTTCCACACCTGATGCTACGCGCCAAGGCCGTAAAACATGCGCAGGGCAGGACCCGCACGCGTGACAAAATTCTCAGTTCAACGGATGCAGTCGGCATGCTGGCCGGTATCCCCGTGGTCAGTGAGGTGGTCAATGCCGTGAACCACAGCAAGGTGGGGCGGCGTGTGCTGGAAGAGTTGCTGGAAGTGCATCCCGATGCGCACCTGCCCGAGTACCACAGTGACACGTTACGCAAGCGCATGGACATTACCCGTAACCAGGATGCGAAGGCTGCACCCGAGGCGGGCCCAACGCGTGGCAAGGTGGCACTGTTCGCGACCTGTTACGGTAACTACAACGAGCCGGAGCTGGGTGAAGACCTGATTGCGATCTTTGAACACAATGACATTCCCGTGCGCCTGGTGGATACCGAGCGCTGTTGCGGCATGCCAAAGCTGGAGCTGGGTGATCTGCAGGCGGTGGAAAAAGCAAAACAGGTGAATATCCCGCAGCTGGTATCACTGGTCGACAAGGGCTGGGATATTGTCGCGCCGGTCCCGTCCTGTGTATTGATGTTCAAGCAGGAACTGCCGCTGATGTTCCCGGATGACGAGGATGTGGCAAAGGTACGTGACGCTATCTATGACCCGTTCGAATACCTGATGATTCGTCACAGGCACGATCTGCTGAAGACGGATTTCAGCCACAGTCTGGGCAATATTTCCTATCACGTTGCCTGCCATCTGCGCGTGCAGAATATCGGCATGAAAACCCGTGAGTTGCTGCAACTGGTGCCGGATACCACGGTCGATGCCATCGAGCGCTGTTCGGGGCACGATGGCACCTACGCGGTAAAAAAAGAGTTCCACGAAATTTCCATGAAGATCGGCAAACCTGTGGTAACCCGTGTGCAGAAGGCACATTCTGACCACTACTGCAGTGACTGCCCGATGGCCGGCCACCAGATCGAGAACGGACTGGAGGACGACAGGATGCCGGAACATCCGCTGAAGCTGCTGCGTATGGCCTATGGTATCTGACCTGGAGCAATGACTGACATGAATACAACCGAGGGCGAAACAGCCATGCAAAAACTTTCACGTTCGGATCTTTACAGTCTGGAAGAATATTCGACCCTGCGTCCCGAGTTCCGTCAGCAGGTCATGGCGCACAAGAAGAACCGCCGTGTACCGCTGGGTGATAGTGCTGCACTGTATTTTGAAGACCGCCTGACCATGCAGTACCAGGTCCAGGAAATGCTGCGCGCCGAGCGCATCTTTGAAAGTGAAGGCATCCAGGAAGAGCTGGATGCCTACAACCCGTTAATTCCTGATGGCAGTAATCTGAAAGCGACGTTTATGATTGAAGTGGCGGATGAGGATGAGCGGCGTCAGCGGCTGGCCGAACTGAAAGGTATCGAGAACGAGGTGTGGATACGTGTGGACGGTTTCGACCCGGTGTTTGCCATTGCCGATGAGGACCTGGAGCGCGAAAACGAGGAAAAGACCTCCTCGGTGCATTTTATGCGCTTCGAACTGACACCGGACATGGTGGCTGCCGCCAAACAGGGTGCTGCACTGGGTGCAGGTATCAGCCATGCCGCCTGTACGGTACAGCTGGAACCGTTGCCGGACAATATACGCACCGCACTGGTGGTGGATCTCGACTGATCGTCAGGTAAATTTTCAAGAAAAAACGGAAGCTTGCCGTTAAACTCCCTGCAGATACATCAGACAGATATCAGGGAGTACAACATGAGTACTGGAAGCATTTTCTGGATTGTCATCGGGCTGGTACTGGTTGTCTTGCTGGTATACGGCATCCAGATCTACAACCGGCTGGTTGCACTCAAACACAATGTCTCCAAGGCCTGGTCGAATATCGATGTGTTACTCAAACAGCGCCACGATGAGCTGCCCAAGCTGGTGGAAGTCTGCAAGCAGTACATGGGCTACGAGCAGGAGACGCTGCAGAAAGTCATGGAGGCCCGCTCACAGGTCGCACAGGCACGTGAAGGCGGCAACATGCCGGCGCTGGGTGCGGCGGAAACGCAGCTGCGGCTGGGGCTGGGTAATCTGTTTGCACTGGCCGAGGCCTATCCCGATCTCAAGGCCGACAGCAGCTTCCAGCATCTGGAAGACCGTATCACGGCGCTGGAGAACAGTATTGCCGACCGGCGCGAGTACTACAACGAAAGCGTCAATCTCAATAATGTCCGTATCGAGCAGTTCCCGGATGTGCTCATTGCCAGCAAATTTGCTTTCAAGCCTTTCGAACTGCTCGAGTTCAGCGAGGAAGAAACCGCCGATGTGAATGTCGGTAGTCTGTTCAATAGCTGACATCGGCAGTTTCTCTTATGTCGGGTATCCTGGGTGATCTCAAAACACTATCGACACTGCATTTTACGATGTTCGTGTTGTTTGCCTTCGCGGCTGCCCTGTGGAGTTTCTGGCTGGTGTGGAAAAATTTTCAGCGTGCCCGCCTGATCGAGGACACGCCAACGGCGAAAGTCCGTTCAGCCCCGCAGGGCTACGTGGAACTGGAAGGCAGTGCACGTTGCCTGCCGGGACAGGAAGTCATCGCGCCACTGACCGGCTTGCCCTGTATCTGGTACAGCTTCCGTATCGACGAGGAGCGCCGGGGCTCAAAGAACACGACAACCTGGGTTGAAGTCGAGTCCGGTACCAGTGAAACCCCGTTCTGTTTTTACGACGACACAGGCGAGTGCCTGGTTGACCCGCGGGGTGCAGACGTCACCGAGTCGGCGCGCAAGACCTGGTATGGCAGCAGCCGCTGGCCCGGCGGGGCAGTAAAACGCGGCCTGTTCGGCATGCTGGTTGGCCGGCGATACCGTTATCAGGAAAGACGCATTGCAGCGGGCTATCTCTACCTGCTCGGCTGGTTTGATACCCTGCGCAGTACCGACAGCCGTGTTAGTGATGAGGTGCGGGGCGTACTGCGGCAATGGAAGCAGGATCAGGCCGCACTACTGGGTCGTTTTGACAGTAATGGTGACGGCCGTATCGACGAGAATGAGTGGACGGAGGCGCGCCAGTCGGCCCACCGCGAGGTTGTCCAGGACCGTGCCAGGCGTTCTGCCGAGCCTGCCCTGAACTGCGTACGTGCCGGTGACTCGGATCGCCACCCGTTCCTGATGGCGGCCAGGCCACAACCCCTGTTGTCTGCACGGTACCGGCGCCGTGCCCTTGCGTCCCTGGCGGGCTTCTCGATGGCCTGTGCCGCCTTGTTGGTCATGTTCTCTGCCAGGTTCTGAGCACCGGTTTACGGTCTCTCCCGGGCAAAAAAATTGTTTGTACAGGACTTGAAATCAGCTTGCAGCGCTCCCATCTCCTGGTTACCAGCGGATGCCATGCCGGTATCGCGCAAAGTGAATTATTTTAAAGAGGAGATGCTGCCATGTCTTTAGTGAGATACGAGCCCTGGAACCTGCTGAACCAGCTGCAGGGAGAGATGAGTCGTATGTTAGATGCGAATCGTTTTGGTGATGATGGAAGTCCGCTCGCAACCAGCGACTGGGTGCCTGCCGTGGACATCAAGGAAGAAGATGATCGTTATGTCATTCATGCGGATGTCCCGGGCGTTGAAGCCAAGGACATTGAAGTCAATATGGAAGACGGCGTCCTGTCGATCCGGGGTGAGCGCAAGTATGAAAACGAGGAAGAACGTGAAGGCTACAAGCGCATAGAGCGTGTACGCGGTAACTTCTACCGTCGTTTCAGTCTGCCTGACGGGGCTGATGCAGATGCCATCAGTGCTAAAACCAAGGATGGCGTACTGGAGATCGTTATTCCCAAGCAGACCAAAGTGATGCCCAAGCGTATCGAAGTACAGGGCTGATCGGCGCCCGGCAATCACAACAGGATACCCCGGCCAGTGGCCGGGGTTTTTTGTTACACTGCACGGGTTAATCATCCGGTGGCGATAATGATCAAGACGATATGCTGTGCCGGGATGCTTGTGCTGGGGTTGGCCGTACTGCCCGTGACGGCCGCTGCCGAGGATCCCCTGTTTGGTGATTTATACGGTGAAGAAGGTGGGAGTCCCGGTTTTGTCGAGGGGAAGGCCTGGAAGGAACAGG
>JALVCM010000125.1 GCA_027010005.1 Thiohalobacter sp. | reverse complement strand
GTTGTGGGCATTATTTGGTGTATCGGCACTGTCGGCACGCCTGCTGATGTTTGGCCTGAGCCTGCTGGCACTGTGGCTGTCGGCGCAGCTGGCGCGTCGCCTGTGGCCACAACAGGCGGACAGTGTCGCGATCCTGGTGCCCTGGCTGCTGCTGGGCAGTCTGTTCTGGCAGAACTTCTATACCCTGGTGCAGTTTGATCTGCTGCTGGTGATTGCCGCGCTGGTGGCCTGGCTGGGTCTGCTCGAGGTGCCGCGGCGGCCGCTGCGTGGCTGGCTTGTGATGGGTGTTGCGCTGGGTTTCGGTGTACTGGCGAAAGGGCCGGTAATTTTCCTGCCGGTATTGCCGGTGGCGTTACTGGCGCCCTGGTGGCTTGCCGGGCAGCGACGCTGGTGGTCCTGGTACGTGGGACTGGCGTGCGCAGTGCTGCTGGCGGCGGCGATTGCGCTGGCGTGGGCCATACCGGCCGGGCAGGCGGGCGGGGAGGCTTATCGCGAGGCGATTTTCTGGGGGCAGTCGGCCGGCCGGGTGGTGAACTCCTTTGCCCACCGCAGCCCGTGGTGGACGTACCTGTGGTTGCTGCCGCTCATGTGGTTGCCGTGGCTGGTCTGGCCAACCTTGTGGAAGGCGGTGGTATCACTCGGCCGGTCGGGGAGTCGGGACAGCGGTGTGCGCTTCTGCCTGGCGGTACTGGTGCCGGCGCTGTTGCTGTTCAGCCTGGTGAGTGGCAAGCAGGGCAAGTACCTGTTGCCGCTGTTCCCGGTGCTGGCCGCGCTGCTGGCGCGCGCCCTGGCCGGCTGGCAGCAGGCCCGGCCGGCACAGCGTTTCAGCCTGTTGTTCGCGGCGCTACTGCTGGCTGTCACGGGGGCGTTGCTGCTGGTATTGCCCTGGTGGCCAGAGGGGCCGGCATGGCGGGTACAGGTCCAGTTGATGTGGGGGCCGGCACTGCTGCTGTGGGCACTGGTGCTGATGCGCCTGAGCCTGCCCCTGCCGGCCACGGTGCGGGTGGCCGCATTGACCACGCTGTTCATGACAGCGGTGTTATATCTTGGCGTGCTTTCACTGGCGACAACACCGTTTGACCTGCGGCCGGCCAGTCAGAAGATCGCACAACTGCAGAAACAGGGCCGGCCACTGGCCTGGCTGGGCAAGTATCACGGCCAGTTCCATTTTATCGGACGCCTGCGCCAGCGTATCGAGCCGTTGCAGGACCGGGCGGCGTTACAGCGCTGGCGGGAAGCGCACCCGGATGGCTACCTGCTGGTCAACCACAAGGTATTGCCGGCACGCCTGCCCGCCGATGTGGAAGTCTGGCCCTACCGCGGCGGCAGTCTGGTTTTGTGGCCGGTTTCACGCCTGCCGGCAGCCCCGGACTGGCTCGACGCGCTGGCGGGGAGCGCGTAAGCTTGCCGGCTTTGAATGAATCGGTATCAAGGACTGTCTTGTGAGTGAAACCCTGCCCCCGTTGCGGTTGAAGAAGAATGAAGAGCGCCGTATCCGCGCCGGACATGTGTGGGTGTACAGCAACGAGGTGGACAATGCCGCGACGCCGCTCAAGGCGTTCAGCCCGGGCCAGGCGGTCCAGGTCCAGGCGCACAACGGCAAACCGCTCGGTAATGGTTATGTAAACCCCGCGTCACTGATCTGCGCGCGGCTGGTGAGCCGCGACCCGAACTATGTCCTCGACCGCTCACTGATCGTACATCGGCTCAAGGTGGCCCTGTCGTTGCGCGAAATGTTGTACGACCGGCCTTTCTACCGGCTGGTCTATGGCGAATCCGACCAGTTGCCCGGGCTGGTGATCGATCGCTACGGGGATGTCTGCGTGGTCCAGTTGACCACCGCGGGGATGGAGGCGGTGCGCGAGCAGGTACTGGAAGCGCTGGACAAGGTGCTGCACCCGAAGGGTGTGGTGTTGCGCGGTGACAGTGCCATTCGCAAGTTCGAGGGGCTGGACAGTTATACCGAAACACTGGGTGACGTACCGGACCACATCACGGTTGAAGAAGCCGGGCTGGGTTTTGACGTGTCGCTGCAGCAGGGACAGAAGACCGGCTGGTTCTACGACCAGCGCATGAACCGTCTTCGTCTGCGTGCTTATGCAAAGGAAAAGCGCGTACTGGATGTCTTCAGCTATGTGGGCGGCTGGGGGTTACAGGCCGCCGCGGGTGGCGCCAGCGAAGTGTTTTGCGTCGATGCCTCGGAGCAGGCGCTGGACCGTGTTCATGCAAATGCCGAAGCCAACGGTTTTGGCGATACGATTGCCAGTATCCAGGGCGATGCCTTCGAGGTGTTGTCACAGTTGCGCGTCAATCAGGAACGCTTCGATGTGGTGGTGCTCGACCCACCGGCCTTTATCAAGCGCCGCAAGGACAGCAAGGCCGGTGAGCAGGCCTATCACCGCATCAACCAGCTGGGCATGCAGGTGCTGAAGAAGGACGGGATACTGGTGTCGGCGTCCTGTTCGCACCACCTTGGTGAAGAGTCGTTCCAGAAGATCCTGCTGCAGTCCTCGCGCCACCTGGACCGCAGCCTGCAGATCCTCGAACGTGGCCACCAGGCACCGGACCACCCGGTACACCCGGCCATTCCTGAAACGTCTTACCTGAAGGCGATGTTCTGTCGCGTGTTACCGAGCTGACCATGCTGACCTATCCGAATATCGACCCGGTTGCTGTGTCGTTTGGCCCGTTTGCCATTCACTGGTACGGACTCATGTACCTGATCGGTTTTATCGCCGTATGGTGGCTGGGCACGATCCGCGCGCGCAAGCCCGGCTCCGGGTGGACACCGGAGGAGATCAGTGACCTGCTGTTTTATGGCGCGCTGGGCGTCATCCTGGGCGGGCGTATCGGTTATATCCTGTTTTATAACTTCGGGCTGTTTCTCGATGATCCACTGGTGCTGTTCCGCATCTGGCAGGGGGGCATGTCATTCCACGGCGGTATGCTCGGTGTTTTCCTGGCCATGTGGTTGTACGGGCGCAAGACCGGCCGTACCTTTTACGAGGTGACCGACGTGATCGCGCCCTACGTACCCATCGGGCTGGGGGCCGGGCGGATCGGTAACTTTATTAACGGTGAGCTGTGGGGAAAACCCACAGACCTGCCCTGGGGCATGGTATTCCCGTTCGTGGATAACCAGCCGCGTCACCCGTCCATGCTGTATGAAGCCTTCCTTGAAGGGCTGGTGCTGTTCATTATCCTGTGGTTTTACTCGGCGAAACCGCGCCCGCGCCGCGCGGTATCGGGCATGTTCATGCTGTGTTACGGCATATTCCGTTTTGCAGTGGAGTTTGTGCGCATGCCCGATGCCCATATCGGTTACCTGGCATTTGGCTGGGTTACCATGGGGCACGTATTATCGGCGCCGATGATTCTGTTTGGCATATATTTGTTGTGGTGGGCCTACTCGGGGAGAGGAAAGCGTGAAGCAGTATCTTGATCTGATGCAGCACGTGCTGGATAACGGCGTGCGCAAGGAAGACCGTACCGGCACCGGAACCCTGAGTGTTTTCGGTCACCAGATGCGTTTCGATCTGGCTGAAGGCTTTCCCGCCATCACCACCAAGAAGCTGCACCTGCGTTCGATTATCCACGAGTTGCTGTGGTTCCTGCAGGGCGACACCAATATCCGCTACCTGAAAGACAACGGTGTCAGTATCTGGAACGAATGGGCCGACGAGAACGGTGAACTCGGCCCGGTATACGGTTCCCAGTGGCGCAGCTGGCCGGCGGCGGACGGCCGGAAAATCGACCAGATCAGCCAGGTCATCGAGCAGATCAAAAACAACCCGGACTCCCGGCGCATTATCGTCAGTGCCTGGAACGTCGGTGAAATCGACAATATGGCGTTACCGCCCTGCCACGCTTTCTTCCAGTTCTATGTGGCCGAGGGCAGGTTGTCCTGCCAGTTATACCAGCGCAGTGCGGACATCTTCCTGGGTGTCCCGTTCAATATCGCTTCCTACGCCCTGCTGACCCTGATGATGGCACAGGTGACCGGTCTGCAGCCGGGTGATTTTGTACACACACTGGGTGATGCACACCTGTATTCCAACCACCTCGAACAGACCCGTACCCAGTTGCAGCGCGAACCCCGCAAACTGCCGACCATGAAGATCAACCCGGAGGTGAAAGACCTGTTCAGTTTCACCTTTGAAGATTTTGAACTGGTC
>JALVCM010000124.1 GCA_027010005.1 Thiohalobacter sp. | reverse complement strand
TCTCAATAATGCATTCTCCGAGATGGCACTCAGCGATATGAAAACGCTGGTGCCGATCATGTTTGGTGTGATTGTTTTGATGTTGTTGCTGTTGTTGCGCTCCCTTGCAGCAACATTTGCGACACTATTTGTCATTATTCTTTCGATTATTACCGCGATGGGACTCGCCGGCTGGCTGGGCATCCATATTACGCCTCCCATGGCGAGTGCACCAACCATGATCATGACGCTGGCTGTGGCAAACAGCGTACATTTCCTGGTGACCTTTTTGCAAAGGGTGCGTGGGGGAGACTCACAACGTGACGCCATGCTGGAGAGTCTGCGCATCAATCTTCAGCCGATCATGATTACCTCGCTGACAACGGCCATTGGTTTCCTGTCGATGAACTTTTCGGATGCGCCACCATTCCGTGACCTGGGTAACGTGGTTGCCATGGGTGTTGTGGCCTCGTTTATTTACAGCATGGCAGTGCTTCCGGCACTGATGCTGTTACTGCCGGTACGACACAGGTCAGGCACAGGACGTTCCGCACCCATCATGGATGCACTGGGAAACTTTGTCGTCACACACCGTCGACGGATACTGCCGGGTATGGTGGTTCTGATCGTGGGGTTGATTGCCTTTGTGCCGCGCAATGAGCTGAATGACGAATTCGTTAAATACTTCGACGAGCGGGTAGCGTTCCGGGTCGATACAGACTTCGTGACAGACCATCTGACCGGCCTGTACAGTATCTCCTATTCACTCGGCGCCGGTGAGCCGGGTGGTATCAGCGAGCCGGGCTACCTGCGCAAGCTGGACGAGTTTGCCAACTGGTACCGTCAGCAGCCGGAAGTCAAACACGTGAGCACCCTGTCTGACACCATGAAACGCCTCAACAAGAACCTGCATGGCGATGACCCTGCCTGGTACCGCCTGCCCGAACAGCGCGAACTGGCAGCGCAGTACCTGCTGTTGTATGAAATGTCATTGCCCTACGGGCTCGACCTGAACAACCAGATCAATATCGACAAGTCAGCAACCAAACTGGATGTATCGGTGGGTAGCCTGTCCAGTAACCAGACGATCGCACTGGAAGCACGGGCGCAGGACTGGCTGGAAACGAATGCACCGAAGTCAATGCAGGCACATGGTGCCAGCCCGGCAGTGATGTTTTCGCATATCGGCAAGCGCAATATCCGCACCATGCTGGTGGGTACGACGGTGGCACTGGTGCTCATTTCATTTGTGCTGATATTTGCCCTGCGTTCGCTGCGTATCGGGTTAATCAGTATTATTCCCAACCTGGTGCCGGCAGGTATGGCATTTGGCCTGTGGGGCCTGCTGGTCGGTCAGGTCGGTCTTGCGCTGTCTATCGTAACGGGGATGACGCTGGGTATCGTGGTTGATGATACCGTGCATTTTCTCAGTAAATACCTGCGTGCACGACGTGAGGAAGGACTGTCTTCCCCGGATGCCGTGCGCTACGCATTTCACACGGTGGGCACAGCGTTATGGACAACCTCGGCAGTATTGATGGCGGGTTTCCTGGTGCTGGTATATTCACCCTTCGAACTCAATTCCGGTATGGGGCTGCTGACGGCCATTACTATTGGCTTTGCCCTGCTGGCAGATTTCCTGTTGTTGCCGACCCTGTTGATGGTGCTTGATAAAGGTGAGCATAATGAAAAGACTGTGCATACTGATCCTTCTGGGTCTGTCGTTTAACGCCGCGGCACAGACCCCGGAAGAAAAAGGTCTGGAGATTGCGGTCGAAGCCGACCGCCGCGATAGCGGGTTTCATGATTCCACGGCATCGATGCGTATGTTGTTGCGCAACCGGCAGGGGGAGGAAAGTACCCGCGATATTCGCGTCAAGACACTGGAAGTCGAAAATGACGGTGACAAGAGCCTGACCATTTTCGACAGTCCGGCGGATGTGAAGGGGACGGCCTTCCTCAGTTTCACCCACAAGAGCGGGCCGGATGACCAGTGGCTGTATCTCCCGGCGCTGAAGCGTGTCAAGCGTATCGCCTCGCGTAACAAGTCGGGGCCTTTCATGGGCAGCGAATTTGCCTACGAAGACCTGTCCTCGCAGGAAGTGGAAAAATACACCTACAAGTATCTGCGCGATGAGCCATACGAAGGGATGGACTGTTTTGTCATAGAGCGCGATCCGGTCGACAGGTATTCAGGTTATACACGCCAGGTGGTATGGCTCGACAAGGCGGAATACCGTCCGCAGAAGATTGTCTACTACGACCGCAAGAACAGCCTGCTGAAAACCCTGACCTTCGCCGACTACCGGCAGTTTCTGGACCGTTACTGGCGGGCCCACGATATGTTCATGGAAAACCACCAGACCGGCAAGAGCACGCGCCTGACCTGGAGTCATTACAAGTTCAGGACCGGTCTGACCGATCGTGACTTCGACCGTAACAGTCTGAAACGCGTCAGGTAGCCCCGGCTTTTTCTGCGCGTTGCTGACGCCTGAGATAAGCTTCACGGGCAATCTGCACGTCATCCAGGAACCAGGGCAGTTCATCGAGCGTCAATGCCTGGGGGCCGTCTACCAGCGCGCTGGCAGGATCGGGGTGGAAGTCCACCAGAATCATGTTGGCGCCCGCGATCACACCCTGTGCCGTGACATGCATGACATCCAGCATCCCGTCAGGCGCCATGTCGCGAGTACCGACCGAGTGTGAAGGGTCGATACACACGGGCATACGCGTCAGGCGTTTTACCACCGGCACATGCGCGAAATCGACAAAATTGCGGTGCGGGTCACCCATATTGGTTTTCATGCCGCGCAGGGCGAAAACGACATTGCGGTTCCCTTCGCTGGCCAGGTACTCGGCAGCATTCAGGGATTCTTCCAGGGTGATGCCAAAGCCGCGTTTGAGCAGTACCGGGAAACGCTGCTGGCGCCCGACCGACTTCAGCAGTTCAAAATTCTGTGTGTTGCGCGTACCGATTTGTAATATCACCCCGGTAGGATTGCCGGTCTGCTCCAGGGCTTCGACAATTTCATCGACATGGTTCTCGTGGGTGATCTCCATGGCAATAACCTTGATGCCATACTTGCCGGCCAGCTCGAATACCCACGGCAGGCAGGCCTTGCCGTGGCCCTGGAAAGAGTAGGGGCTGGTGCGAGGCTTGTAGGCGCCCATACGGGTACACACCTGGCCGTGTTCCTGCAGGGCTTTCATCATGGCCTCGACATGCTCGGGTGTATTCACGGCACACAGGCCGGCGAACACGTGCAGTGTATCCTGACCGAAACGCACACCGTTGTAGTCAAACCAGGTCGGGCGCCGGTCGTCCCTGTGACGCCCCAGTACCCGGTATTCTTCGGAGACCCGCACCACGCGCTCGACGCCGGGCAGGTTCTGCATCTCTTCGATTGACAGTGCAGCCGTGTCCCCGACCAGATAGACCTCGGTGAGCAATTGTTGTGTGCCGGTTTCCTGGTGGACCCGGTGACGAATATTCGGCAACTTTTCCAGGAAAGCCTCCAGTGAGCGGAAGGTTTCGCTGTCGGTCTGTGTGTCGGGTTTCAGAATGAGAATCATGGTATATCCCTGGTAAGAGTCAGTCCCTGAAGCGGCGCGTCAGGTCGTCATAGGCATCGATACGGCGGTCACGCAGGAACGGCCAGATACGTCTCACCTGCTCGCTGCGGGTGAGATCGATGTCGGCCATCAACAGCGTAGTGTCCTGTGCCGGCGCACGGGCCAGGATTTCGCCCTGTGGCCCGGCAATAAAACTGTTTCCCCAGAAGCGTATGCCCTTGCTTCCGCTGCCTGTTCCGGTTTCATGTCCGGTGCGGTTGCAGGCGATAACCGGCAACCCGTTACTGACGGCATGGGCACGCTGTACCGTCAGCCAGGCATCCAGTTGGCGTTGCTGCTCGGCCTCGTCGTCATCGTCGTCCCAGCCGATAGCGGTCGGGTATAACAGCAGGTCGGCACCGGCGAGCGCCATCAGGCGCGCGGCCTCCGGGTACCACTGATCCCAGCATACCAGTATGCCGAGCCTGCCCACACGGGTTGTGACGGGTTGAAAACCCAGGTCGCCGGGTGTGAAGTAAAACTTTTCATGGTAGCCCGGGTCATCGGGGATATGCATCTTCCGGTATTTACCAGCCAGTGACCCGTCACTGTCCAGCACCACGGCGGTATTGTGGTACAGGCCGGTTGCGCGGCGCTCGAAC
>JALVCM010000123.1 GCA_027010005.1 Thiohalobacter sp. | reverse complement strand
TCGGTGTGTTGGCTGCAATGATCAAGCCAGCCACACCCAGCGGCTGGCGCACGATGCTGGCATATTTATGAGCTGTCGCACTGGTCGTGGTGCGGCCATAAAAACGACGGCCCTCACCGGCCATAAACTCTCCCTGCGCAATGGCGGCGGCAGTTTCACCCATTGCAGCCGAGAAACTCATCCCGGTTTCCAGCGCAACGACCTCAGCAATGTCATCCTGGTAAGTACGCATCAGGCTGGTGATGTCGTACAGTATCTCCCCACGACGCACCGGCGTCAGTCCCGCCCATCCCGGTTGTGCACCTGCCGCAGTCTGGATTGCCTGTTCGATGTCAGCGGACCCGGACCGGGAAACCGCAAATAATTTCCTGCCACTGTGCGGGGACAGCTTGTCGAAAACCTCACTGGACAAGGCATCGGATTGCTCTCCGTTTATCCAGTTAGGAATCGTTGCAGGAATTAAATTTGTGATCATTCGGGTAACTCGCGACATGACTACCAGGCGGTAAAACCACCATCTACAACCAGCTCTGTCCCTGTAACATAAGACGATGCACGGGAAGCCAGAAATACCAGCGGACCACCCAGGTCATCACTGACCGCCATTCTCCCCATGGGTACGCGGTAACAAAACTTCTCCCTGAATTGTTCATCCTGCCCACCCTGCACCCCGCCCGGTGACAGAGCATTAACCCGCACACCCCGGGGCGCCCAGTGTGTCGCCAGATAGCGGGTCAGATTTACCACAGCGGCCTTGGAGGCACCGTAAGCCGGTGGCTTGAGAAAAGGCGGATCATCCTGAATATGATCATAAAAACGCACATCGGGAGAAACGCCGGCGTACAGTGAACCAATATTGATGATTGATCCGCGACCTGCCCGCAACATGCACTTACCGAATACCTGGGCGGTCAGAAAAAGCCCCAGCGTATTCACTTCCAGTATCTCGCGGTTTTCCTCCAGCGGTATATCTTCCAGCCGGTAGCCGGATCCCGTACTGGCCGGGGGACGATCGATGCCGGCGTTGTTCACCAGAATCGAGGGGATACCAGATGACGAGATACACTTTTCGCAGGCAGCTTCCAGTGCTGCGCGTTCCCTGATGTCGGCATGCTGCAGCCTGAGTCGCTTTTCATCAAAGCGGTCCTGCAAGTACCGGAAATCTTCAGACACAGCCGCACCTGGTAAATCCAGGGCGAAAACAGAGGCACCAGCCTCAAGCAAGGCTTCAATCCAGATGGATCCGAGCCTGCCCAGTGCACCAGTAACGACCGCAATTTCGGACTCCAGGCTAAACAAGTTGCTCAAGAGGCGGCCAGTTGCTGCCAACTCTCGGCACCGTTTAGCTTCTCAAAGGAGATATCCTCGTCTTCCGCCAGTGGCTGGCAGGTGACCCGACCGATGACTTTATCGATATCGTAGGGCTGCAGACCATCGCCCGGTGACTTGATCGCCAGGTCTTCACGCCGGATGGTATGCCCTTCTGGCAGATCACGTGCGGCGACCAGCTTCTTGCCCATCTTGATAATCGGTTGCACTTCGCTATCGTAGGTCCGCTTGACACCGTCACCTATCGCAACCTTCAAACGGCTCAAGTCACGAACCAGCTTGCGGAAACCGCCGGGTTCGAGAGAAAACGCGTGATCCGTACCCTTCCAGGTGTGATTGAAAGTGAAATGCTTTTCAACAATCCTGGCGCCCAGCATGAATGCCGCTATCGCCATGGCGATACCGTTATCGTGCGATGACAGACCGATCGTGGCGTTGGGGAAGCGCTCGCGGAATGTCGTTATCACACGAAGATTCAGTTCGTCAAATTCTGCCGGATAGCCTGCTGTACATTGAAGAATGCCGAGCTGCTGGTTAATCGGCATGATGGCATCGTAAGCCCGGTTAACATCATCCATGGAACCACCGCCGGTACTGATGACCATGGGTTTACCGTACTCGGCTATATGAGTAAGCAGGGGTATGTTTTTCAGGTCCCCCGAAGCCACCTTGAAGGCCGGTATATCCAGCTTTGCCAGGAAATCGGCACTGGGAAGATCAAAAGCGGTGGCGACCACCGTAACCCCGATCTCATTGCCGTAATCCATCAATTCCCTGTATTCACTCCAGCCAAATTCCAGGTACTCCCGGTGCTCCCCGTAGGTCTTGCCGAAGCTGTTCACATTCTCATAGGGTTTATTATAGCCTGCCTTTGTATACAGGCTCCGGTTATCACGCTTCTGAAGCTTTACAGCATCCGCACCACATTCCTTTGCGACACGAAACATCTCCATAGCTGTTTCCAGCTTTCCCTGATGGTTATTTCCGATTTCAGCGATGACATAG
>JALVCM010000122.1 GCA_027010005.1 Thiohalobacter sp. | reverse complement strand
GCGCATCATGCGGTAGATCTCAACCTGGGCTTCCAGTGCATTGGTGGTCGGATCGATGCGCAGGGTATTGGAAATGTACGGACCACGATCCAGGTCATTTGTGTACAGCGTCTCGATTTTCTTGACGTTGGCGGCCTTCAGCGCCTCGATCAGCTCCTCGGTGATTTCATCGTTTGCGTTCGCAATAACCTCACCGGTTTCCTTGTTGACCACTGTGTGTGCCAGTGTCTTTTCGAGCAGGTAATCTGCCGGAACTTCCAGCGTCTTGACACCAGCCTTGTCCAGTTCGCGGATATGCCGCGCGGTAATACGACGCCCTTCCTCGACAATGACCTTGCCCTTGATCTTGATATCAAAGGTCGCCGTTTCGCCACGCAGACGTTCAGGCACCAGGTCAAGCTCGACGGTATCGCCCTTCAGGTGGAAGGTATTGGTTTCGAAGAAGATATCGAGAATCTGCTCGGTGTCATACCCGAGCGCGCGCAACAGTACCGTAGCCGGCAGTTTGCGGCGACGGTCGATACGCACAAACAGCGCATCCTTGTGATCGAACTCGAAATCCAGCCAGGAACCGCGGTAGGGAATCACGCGCGCGGAAAACAGCAGCTTGCCGGACGAATGGGTCTTGCCCTTGTCGTGATCGAAGAACACACCCGGCGAACGGTGCAGCTGTGAAACGATAACGCGCTCGGTCCCGTTGATGACAAAGGTGCCGTTTTCCGTCATCAGGGGCAGTTCACCCATGTAGACTTCCTGCTCCTTGATGTCCTTGATGGACTGGTTACTGCCTTCCTTGTCATAAATAATCAGGCGTACCAGCGCACGCAGCGGTGCCGCGTAGGTCATGCCGCGCATCTGACATTCCTTGACGTCAAAGACCGGCTCGCCCAGGCGGTAGCTCACATAGTCCAGCGCTGCTGTACCGGCGTAACTGGTTATGGGAAACACCGACGAGAACGCTGCATGAAGTCCCTTGTCCCGCCGGCTGCTCTCATCCGTATCCGCCTGCAGAAAATCGCGGTACGAATTCAGCTGTGTTGCCAGCAGGTAGGGAACGTCAAGAACGCTCTGCCGCTTGCCGAAATCCTTACGGATGCGTTTCTTTTCGGTATAGCTATAAGCCATCGGTGTTCCTCTTGGTCGTAATGAACAGAGCCTGCCATCAGGCCCCGGTATTTCCAGCGAGTTGTTGAAAATTGCCGGGTTCGGCAGCTTTCAACAACCCGCTCTGTATAAGCGGGAAAAGGCCGGCAGCGAAAACTCGCTACCAGCCATCCCGATCATGTGGTTAGCACAATACCAACCACAGACTGTCGCTTCAGCCCTGCGGGCATCGAGGTACTTACTTGACCTCGACGCTGGCGCCGGCTTCTTCGAGCGTCTTCTTGATCTCTTCGGCTTCGTCCTTGGAAGCGCCTTCCTTGATCGGGGAAGGTGCACTTTCCACCAGCTCCTTGGCTTCTTTCAGGCCAAGACCGGTGATACCGCGAACGGCCTTGATGACGGAAACCTTGTTGGCACCAAAGCTGGTCATCACCACATCGAACTCGGTCTTCTCTTCGGCGGCTGCGCCGGCGTCACCACCAGCAGCCGGAGCGGCGGCCACAGCGGCGGCGGCCGATACACCGAATTTTTCTTCCATCGCAGAGATCAGATCAACGACCTCCATGACACTCATGTTGGAAATAGTTTCCAGAATTTCTTCTTGAGACGCTGCCATAATTGCAAACTCCTGAATATTTGCCTGTATCAGGCAATAAAAATTTTAAAAAATGATTTAGGCTGACTGTTTCTGATCGCGTACTGCCGCCACCGTGCGAACCAGCTTGCCCGGCACCTCGTTGAGGGTACGGGTCAGCTTTTCGACCGGTGCCTTCATGACCGCCATCAACAGGGCAATTGCCTGATCACGGGTCGGCATGCTGGCCAGACGATCCAGATCCGATGCAGCGAGCATTTCACCGCCGAACGCCACCAGTCTGGGTACGAGTTTGTCGTGCTCTTTGGCGAAGTCCTTCACCAGTCGTGCTGCGGCACCGGGTTCCTCCTGGGAGAAAGCCAGCAGCAGCGGTCCGACCAGACCGTCCTTCATGCACTCGAAATCCGTACCTTCAACGGCACGTTTGGCCAGCGTGTTCTTGACCACGCGAAGATAGACGCCACCATCTCGCGCTTTCACGCGCAGGTCGGTCATCTCTTCGACAGTAAGACCACTGTACTCGGCAGCAACGGCTGAATGCGCCTCTTTGGCGATTACAGCAACTTCGGAAACTACAGCCTTTTTCTGTTCAAGACTTAGTGCCACCTGTTTACCTCCACAAACCGGAATGAAATCACCCGGCCTGATGTTGACGGTGTCCGGCCCGGTAAGGCGCGAACACCGGTTGCGGCGACCTCGACAAGAAAAAGACTTGTTCGGGTTACGCCATCTGCGCCGGCTGCCAGTTTTACCTGACGATTAAGCCTTTCGGCACCTGCGGTCTTTGACGGCTTCCCGGTCAGACCGGGCAGCGTCAAATTCGTTAAAGTTTTACAGTTCCAGCGATGCGGGATCGACCTGCAGGCCGGGACCCATGGTTGTCGAAACAGTAAGCTTCTTCATATACACGCCCTTGGCGGACGCAGGTTTCAGCTTGTTCAGGTCGGCCAGCAGTGCCTGCAGGTTTTCCTTCAGGTCGCCGGACGCAAAATCCGCCTTGCCGATGGAACAATGAATGATACCGGCCTTATCGGTACGATAACGCACCTGGCCTGCCTTGGCATTCTTCACCGCTGCCGCCACGTCAGGCGTGACAGTGCCGACCTTGGGGTTGGGCATCAGGCCGCGCGGGCCGAGAATCTGGCCCAGTGTACCGACCACACGCATGGCATCGGGGCTGGCGATAACCACGTCGAAGTCCATGTTGCCCTTTTTCACTTCTTCGGCAAGATCGTCCATGCCGACGATATCCGCACCGGCTTCTTTCGCGGCTTCGGCATTGGCGCCCTGGGTAAATACTGCGACGCGCACCGTCTTGCCAGTGCCGTTCGGTAATACCGTCGAACTGCGCACCACCTGGTCGGATTTACGCGGGTCAACACCAAGATTGACGCTAACGTCGACAGACTCATTGAATCTGGCTTTCGGCAACTCACCCAGCAGGTTCAGCGCCTCGTCGACCGGGTACACCTTGCCCGGCTCGATTTTTTCCTGAATCAGTTTTGCTCGCTTGCTCAGTCTGGCCATGATTATTCGACCCCCTCGGTATTCAGCCCCATACTGCGCGCGGTACCGGCTATGGTACGCACCGCGGCATCCATATCGGCAGCCGTCAGATCAGGCTCTTTCACTTTGGCGATCTCTTCAAGCTGCGCACGGTTCACCGTACCCACCTTCTCGGTATTGGGACGGCCCGAACCCTTGGGAATACCCGCGGCCTTCTTCAGCAGCACGGCCGCCGGCGGGGTCTTGGTAATAAAGGTAAAGCTGCGGTCATTATAGACGGTGATAACCACCGGCACCGGCATACCTTTTTCCAGGTTCTGCGTCTTGGCATTGAATGCCTTGCAGAACTCCATGATGTTGACACCGTGCTGACCCAGCGCAGGGCCGACAGGGGGGCTTGGATTGGCGTCCTGGGCTGGCACCTGCAGCTTGATGTACGCCTCGATTTTCTTGGCCATGTGATGACTCCTGTGGGTACAAGCGCCTTTCGGCTCCCCGGGTTACCGGGCAGAAATACTTCCTGCCCGTTTGAAAAACTAGCCTTTTTCGACCTGACCGAAGTCCAGATCAACCGGTGTGGAGCGCCCGAAGATCATGACTGCAACACGCAGCTTGCTCTTCTCGTAGTTGACTTCCTCAACCACACCGTTGAAATCATTGAATGGTCCGTCAATAACACGAACCACCTCGCCCGGCTCGAACAACACCTTCGGCCGCGGCTTCTCGACACCCTCCTGCACGCGCTGCAGGATGGCCTCGGCTTCCTTGTCGCTGATCGGCGCAGGCTTGTCGGTGGTACCACCGATGAATCCGAGCACCTTCGGCACATCCTTGACGGTATGCCAGGTTTCGTCGTCCATCTCCATCTGCACCAGCACGTAGCCGGGGAAAAACTTGCGCTCGCTCTTGCGCTTCTGGCCTTCTTTCATTTCCACCACTTCTTCGGTGGGAATGAGAATCTCGCCGAACTTGTCCTGCAAACCACTGCGCTCGATGCGCTCCATCAGAGACTGCCTG
>JALVCM010000121.1 GCA_027010005.1 Thiohalobacter sp. | reverse complement strand
GATCCATGCAATATCCGCTTTCCAGGAAGATGGTGAATTCTCCGAGAAACGCTACCGCGACCTGGTTGCGCGTCGCGGGATGACGGTTTCACAGGTTGAGTATGAGACACGAAATACCCTGCTGCGCGATCAGTTGTTAAACGGGCTTGGCGGGAGTGTTTTTGTCACAGCGGGAGAGCTGGATCGTGCCTACCGGTTGCAAAACCAGAAGCGTGATTTTGTTTACCTGATCGTAGCCGAGAAGCCATTCGAATCAACCGTCAAGATCGATGATCAACAGATAGAGGCTTACTACAAGAAGCATATCGATGATTTTGTCGTCCCGGAGCGCGTGAAGCTCTCCTACCTGCGCCTCAGCAGTGAAGGACTCGGTGACACACTGGACGTCAATGAGGCTGACCTGCAAGCCTACTATGAAGAACGCAAGGCCTCCCTGAAGACGAAAGAACAACGCCGTGCCAGCCATATTCTCATTTCGGTGGCAGCCGATGCTGACGAGGAGACAGTGGCCAAAGCCAGAGCCGAAGCGGATGCCATACGCGCAAGACTGGAGGCGGGTGAAGATTTTGCCAAACTGGCAAAGGAAAATTCCGATGATCCCGGTTCGGCAAAGCAGGGTGGTGACCTGGGCTTCTTCAACAGCGGAGACATGGTCCCGGCGTTCGACAAGACCGTGTTCGCCATGAACAAGGGTGATATTTCCGGGCCGGTCCGTAGCCAGTTCGGTTTCCATATCATCAAGCTGACTGATGTGAAAGGTAACGAAATCCCTCCGCTTGAAGAGATTCGCGATGACCTTGTGCGTGAAATGCAGCAGGACAGGATTAACGAGCTTTTCTACGAACAGGTCGAACAACTGACTGACCTGAGCTACGAAAACCCCGACTCGCTTGATGCAGCCGCAGAGGCGCTTGGCCTGGAAGTCCGGACGAGTGACTGGCTGGATGCGAGCGGTGGCCCCGGTATCGGTCAGTACCCGAAGGTGGTCGCGGCCGCATTTTCCGATGACGTGCTGGAGGGCGGCAATAACAGCGAGCCGGTGGAAGTCGGACCCAACGATGTCATCGTGGTAAGGGTCGAGGAGCGGCAGCCCGAACACCAGGCGCCACTGGAAGATGTACGCGACAAGATTGTCGCGGCACTCAAACATGAACTGGCTGCCGAGGCGGCGCGTTCCCGTGGCGAGAGCCTTATGGCACGACTGAACGAAGGTGGTGCGACCCTGGAAGAACTGAACAACCAGGACTATTACGCTTTCAGAAAAGCGCAGGGCGTCACCCGTGCAACCGGTGGTTTCAACCCGGAAGTCATGCGCAAGGCTTTCAGCCTTGCTCCCCCGCAGGAGGGCAAGCCGGTAAATTACAGCTTTGCGTTATCCAACGGTGATTTTGCCTTGATACACCTGGTTTCGGTAACGGATGGCGATCCCTCTGAACTCAAACCGGAGCAGCGTACGCAGATGCTGCGGGGTTATGAGAACATGTTCCGTTCCCTGGAAATGGAGATACTGCTCCTCGACCTGCGCGCCCGTGCCGATATAGTCATTCCGCAGGATAGCGAGTAAGCATACGCCACATGCTGCGCCTCCAGCTCCACTGGCAAATATTGATTGCGCTGGTGCTGGCGGTGATTGCCGGCCGGTTAAGCGGGGTGGATGGCGCCCTGCTGGGTATCAAGTTTTATCCCGTTTACGAATTTATCGGCGCCCTGTTCATGAATGCGCTGAAAATGATCATCGTGCCGTTGATCGTTTCCACCATTATCACCGGTGTATCGGGCCTGGGTAATACGCAGGGGCTTGGCCGGCTGAGCGGGAAAACCCTGCTGTTCTACCTGACCACCAGCCTGTTGGCGATCGTGGTCGGCCTGGTATTCGTCAACCTGATTTCGCCCGGTATTATTGACGGAACACCGGCGCGTGAAATCCTTGGCCTGAGTGAAACGGCGGCCAATGAAGCCGCACAGAAAGTGCAGGGGCGTTCTGCCTCTGACCTGACCGACGTCTTTCTCAGCATGGTGCCGCCCAACGTGGTGGCCGCCGCGGCTAACGGGCAGATGCTCGGGTTAATCTTTTTCAGTCTGCTGTTCGGTTATTTTCTTACCCGTATCGATCGTGAGGCGGGTGATTTACTGTCACGTTTCTGGTCCGGTGTCGCTGACGTGATGATGGCGATGACAGGCCTGATCATGAAGTTCGCACCACTGGGTGTGTTTGGTCTGGTGGCGAAGACCGTTGCCGAAATCGGTGCAGACCAGCTCAACACGCTGGCGTTCACACTGGGCAGTTTCACCCTCAGTGTTCTGCTGGCACTGGCCTTCCATATGCTTGTTACCCTGCCACTGCTGCTCTGGCTGGTTGGGCGGGTTAACCCGGTGAAGCAGTTCCAGGCCATGATGCCGGCCATGCTGACCGCTTTTTCAACGGCATCGTCATCCGCCACCCTGCCACTGACGATAGAATGCGTGCGCGACAATGCAAAAGTTTCCAATCGGACAGCGAGCTTTGTGCTGCCACTTGGTGCTACCGTCAACATGGATGGTACGGCCCTGTACGAGTGTGTCGCAGCCATGTTTATTGCCCAGGCCTACGGTCTGCAACTGGATCTTGTGACGCAGTTTACCGTGGTGCTGGTGGCACTGTTGACGTCGATCGGGGTAGCGGGCATCCCGGCAGCCAGCCTGGTGGCGATTACGATTATTCTTGCCACCATCGGGTTGCCGGTGGAGGCCATCGGCCTGATCCTGGCAGTCGATCGTATCCTGGATATGTTCCGCACGTCGGTGAACGTGTTCAGTGATTCCTGCGGGGCGGTGATTATTGCCCGCACCGAGGGAGAAAAGGCCGTTTTACAGGGTTGATGTTTTTCGTCGGGGGGGCTTGTGCCAGGTTCATCATTCCGGCGCCAGGTTCGTCATTCCGGCGTAGGCCGGAATCCATGGATGCCGGCCTGCGCCGGCATGACGAATTGCTCAGTCATCCAGCGGCGGCATGCCCGTGGTGTTGTAGCCGGCATCGACATAGGTGACTTCACCGGTAATACCGGATGCCAGATCGGAACACAGGAAAGCCGCTGCATTACCGACTTCATCGATCGTCACGTTCTTGCGCAGTGGCGAAGTGCGTTCCATCAGGTCCAGCATCTTGCGAAAATTACTGATACCCGCTGCAGCCAGTGTCTTGATCGGGCCGGCCGAGATGGCGTTGACGCGGATACCATCCGGACCCAGGCTCTGCGCCATGTAGCGTACATTGGCTTCCAGGCTGGCCTTGGCAAGGCCCATGACATTGTAGTTAGGCATGGCCTTCTCGGCGCCGTAGTAGCTCAGCGTCAGCAGGGCACCATCGCGGCCTTCCATCATCCGGCAACCGGCCTTGGCCAGTGCAGAGAAGCTGTAGGAGCTGATTTCGTGTGCAACGCGGAATCCTTCCCGGCTGACGGACTCGAGATAGTCGCCTTCCAGTTCGGCACGCGGCGCAAAGGCGACGGAATGCACGATGATGTCCAGGTGGTCCCAGTAATCATCGAGGTGATCGAATACTGCGTCGATCTGCTCATCATCCGAGACATCACAGGGTACGATGATTTCCGTGCCGCATTCACCGGCCATTTTCTCCACCCGGTCGCGCAGCTTGTCGTTCTGGTAGGTAAAGGCGAGTTCGGCGCCTTCGCGTTGCATGGCTTTGGCGATGCCCCAGGCAATCGACCGGTTGCTGGCGAGTCCAACGATAAGCGCACGTTTGCCGGTTAGGAATCCCATGGCTGCTTCTGACCTCTGTCTGATAGTTTGGTGGCGCTAAGGTACCGGAAAAACGCGGCGACGGGAAGTCCTGTGAAAGCCCGCCTGCGCCCCCTATAATGCGGGCTCATGCATGCGCCACACACGCGGTTCGACAGGCTGGACAGATTTCTCAGGGGGCTGGGATGGCTGATCGTCAGTATTGCCGTGACGGCCTGCGGCGACCAGCCGTGGAACAGTCCCTATCCGCCTGACCAGGCGGGACAGAATATCCTCTACTCCTCCTTCAGTTCGCGGCCCAAGCACCTGGATCCGGCGCAGTCCTACAGTGCCAATGAAACAGTATTTACCGGCCAGATCTACGAGCCACCGCTGCAGTATCATTTTCTGAAGCGTCCCTACCAGCTGGAACCGCTGACGGTCACGCAGATACCGGAACCCTACTACCTGGACGAGCAGGGTGAACGCCTGCCTGGCGGAGCGCCGGATGACTCGATTGCCTATAGTGTCTACGACATCGAGATCA
>JALVCM010000120.1 GCA_027010005.1 Thiohalobacter sp. | reverse complement strand
TCACGGCTGGCCGTGTGCAGCCGGACCGCATCCTCCGGAGTAAATGACCGGCCCTGGTTCTGGATGATGGAAAAATCCGTCATCCGCTGTCGCGCCGCCTGCATGGCGAAGAACTTATCCGCCTCGCCAAACAGGGCAAAGTCGGTCCACAGGATACTGCCCAGGAATCGGATACCATCGATGATGATCTGGTCATCGTTCAGGACGTGGATGTGGCCCGGGGCCTGCTCCTTCAACGCTTCAACCAGCGCGATGTCCTGATGGTAGAACTCGTGGTTGCCCGGCACATAGATCACGGGCCTGTCCGGGAATCGCTTCTCTGCCCATGGCAGGCCACCCATCCCCACGCCGATATCCCCTGCCAGAATCACGACATCGGCATCGGTTGCGGGTGGCTCGAAATCTTTGAATTCGATATGCAGATCATTCAGGATGTGGATTTTCATAGAGGAACCTTACACCGTAAAAAAACCAGGTGTTTTGGTTTGCCTTATATATCAGGCACAACTTGACATCGATCTGCATCACTACGATAGTGATACTGATTTCATGAAAAGCATCGCCCTGAGGGTGCGCCAACACCCCCAGGGCGACTAACCCCGAGCTTGAACAAGGCAAGACTCGTGGCTGCATCCAGTATACACCGCTGTACTTCGGTACGAGCCGGCGGTGCAGGTATTCCAGGCGGCCCCGAGTCCGATCACGGACCGGGGCCGTTTTTTGTGAGCCGCTGTTTATTTACTGACAGGAGGCACACGCATGCCCGCACAGGCTATTTTATATTCCGACTATTTGATCGATACCCTTCCCTTTGAGTATTGGGCACGCGAACCGGTGCCGACCTATGATGCCAGTCACAAGGCACCGGAAACGTGCCGACTGCTTGGGGACAATATTCGCTATATGCGCATGTTGCGCCGCTGGTCGCAGGAGGCGTTGGGGCTGGAGGCGGGACTGCATCGCACCCTGATCGGGACGATTGAACGGGCCGAGGTCAACACGTCCCTCGGGACGGCGGAGAAGATCGCGCAGGCCTTCGGGCTCTCAGTGGCGGAGCTGCTGACGGCCCGGCCGCCCGCCGGTTTCCGTGCGGGGCGCGATGCCGGCAACGATTGAGGCGACGGACTGAAATCACCGCGATCCGCGAAGCACGGGGTGAACATGATCGCCTCTTCCCGGCGCAGGCCAAAGGCCCGTTGCAGTTCGAGGCTCAGAGGCATTCGCTTGTTCTGTGTGGCAAAACTGCCATCCCGGTTGCGGTGACAGCGTTGTTTGAGTTGGTAGTTCAGGTCTCTCACGGTGTTCACTCCATTGGTAAGTGTTTATGGTCACCTGGCAACAAAAGCTACCGAGGCCCGCATAGCGGTACGACCGTGGGACACCACTCCCGATTGATCTGAATATGCCTGGTCTCAGGCAACGCTGTTTTGCCCTTTCGGGTCGTGGCACAACGCTGGCCAACGTGGCCCCCATGGGCCGTCTTTTACGGTGGCTTCATAAAGCACCTCCTTTCGAATAGGCGGAACATGTCCGCGATTGATGGAAGATGAACGTCGACAGCACCGCCGGTGGCGGCTGTCTCTATTCGTCGCGTGATTGCAGGCGGGTACCTGCGAGGATGAGTCGATCCTGGGATCGGTTCGGTTTGGAAGATGGACCCACGGCGACAAGCCGCTGCGTTTCACAGGGTCCGGATACGCTCAATTGCCACTGTACACGCAGTGGCCACGGTTAAAATCGATCGAGGGCGGCAGTATAAGAACACGTAATCCCGCCGTAACCTCGAAATTCAATCGCAAACCCGCGTCGTTAACGGGATCGCCGCCCTCGTCACTACCCCGCTACGCTCGCTAGTGACGAGGGCGCCTTCGGATCGGGCAGGCCACGTGCCAGGCTCTGGCCTGTCACACCGGCTGCATTCGATGGAATCTGACCGCTTCTCCCTTCCCGACAACAATACACCGGTTTACGTTCAGTTACGGAACAAACTTGAAAGAGATGGGTGTTGCCCGGGGCAACACTGCAGAATCGCGACTCGACAGCCGCGCCTCAATCGCCCTGACGCTTCTTTACCTGCAACCAGTGCCGTGTATCGAGCAGCTTCCTGACCAGTGGGTTGTCCGGATCGACCGCGGCGGGCGGTTGGTCACGGCACCGTGGCTCACTGTGCTGTATCGCAGCGTCAACCCTGGCACGTCGCCTGCGCAGCGCCGCGACCTGCAAGGCGCCTTCAGGTGTGAACGTGCCGGCACGGGCCCGCGCAATCAGGCCGCGTAGATAGGCCAGGGGTGTTGTGCGGATAACCTTGGCCCGGATGCCGGCGGCCAGTTCATCGAGGAACTGCTGTGCCAGCTCGTCGGGCAGGCCCGCCAGCTTTTGCCTGGCCTGATCCTGCGCTGCAGCCGACAGGGTCCCGGGATAAACCAGATCGACAGATTCCCCACCACCACCGTTCTCAGGCATTGCCTTGCCCGACCGGGTTTCGGTTTGCAGTGGTTGTGGTGATTCTTTTTGGGTTCCTATGGTGGTTCCTGGTATGACACCGGTGTCAGGGGGACCCTGACGCAGGTGTCCGGGGGTGGTGTCGCCACCGTCAGGGGTCGGTGACAATCTGTCACCCCCTCCCATCAACAATCGGTAGCGGTTTGAGGAGCAGGAGCCGTCGCTGCGGTGACGGGGTTCTGCGGTTAACAACTGGCAACGGATAAGCCCCTGCATTACACGACGCACGGTACGTGTGGACACACCAACCTTGCTTGCGACCGCCGCGACACTGGGCCAGCAGATGCCCTGGTCATCTGCCGCATCAGCCAGCGCCATCAGGACCAGCTTGGGCACCGGCTTGAGATCCTGGTGCCAGGCCCAGTTCATTGCGGCAATACTCATGGCTTCAGTACACAGCCACCCGGTGACTTACTCGTCGTTGATACCGATGATGATCCGGGCAACTTCTGTGGCCGGGTAGTACACGCGGCGACCGATCTTGCGACCGCAGGTCTTCAGGGCTTGTGTCTGATGGTCGCTCGGGTAGCTCAGGCTATAACGTAAACCGCCGGTGGTACGGCCAAGCAGCTCCGCCAGGTGGGTTTGCGATAACAACAAGCCATAACGTTCGGTGATCTGGTTCTCCAGTGTCGCCACACTGGCGCTTTCTGTGTCTTGCATAATCTGCAGTCTCCTTGCGCATGATTCGGAGACACCAGATTGCACAATGCAGCATATACTGGCCAGAACAAAATGCTTAGCCGTACGCAAAGAAAATAAACCGATAAGAACCGGATTTAACCCATTAGCTGATCCAGTCGATCGACCAGATCTTCGGCACGCAGATGGGTGTAACGCCGCAGCATTTGCATGGACTTGTGTCCGGAGATGGCCGCGACCTCCTGATCGCCAAGGCCGGCCTCGACCAGGCGGGATACCGCTTCATGGCGCAGATCGTGGAAACGCAGACCCTTGATGCCGGCCTGTTTCAGCGCACGATGCCAGGCGGGGCGAAATTCATACGGCCGGCGCACACCATCCCGACCGGGCTCACCCCAGAAGATCAGGTCGACCTTCAACGGTCGCACGGGGTTGTTTAGTGCCAGGCGAAATATTTCTACCGCTTCGCGGGTGAGTGGCACGATGCGAGCGGAGCCGTTCTTGGTCTCGGTCAAGAGTACAGTACGCTTTTGCAGATTCACTTGCTGGCGGGTCAGCGACTTGATCTCGCCGGCGCGCATGCCAGTGTAGAGTGCAATGCGGGCAATCCAGCCGAGCATGGAATTGGAATGTTTGTCGCAGGCCTTGAACAGAACCTTCTCCTCGTCTGCGCTCAGGCGGCGGTCGCGACCCTTGGCGGGTGCCGGCTTGCGGATGTGGGCCACGGGATTGTAGAGCAGCCCTACGCGCCATTCCTTTATGGCAATGGTAAACAGGTGCGAGAGCAGCGAGAGTTCGAGGCGCACGGTGCTGGCAGACTTGCCGGCCTCCAGCCGCTCGTCGCGGTACTCAGCTACCAGATCCGGCGTGATCGCAGCCAGGCTGTAAGCGCCGAACTTTTTCTTCAGCGCCTTGGCTTTCTGACCCTCGGCATAGGCCGTGCTCTCGCGCTTGGTGGACGACACCTCACTCAGGTAGCGGTCGAGCGCCTTTCCCAGCAACAGCTTCTCCGCGCCGGCCCGGTTGATGTACACCCCGCGCACCATTTCATCCTCGGTGCGGCGCGCCCAGTCCGCGGCGTCGCGCTTGGTGCGGAACGTCTTGATGGTCGTCGGCCAGCCGCGCTTGCGGATGACCGCCTTCCAGGTCTTCGAGGGTGTCCTGGTGATGG
>JALVCM010000119.1 GCA_027010005.1 Thiohalobacter sp. | reverse complement strand
CAGACAATTGAGGCAAATCCGAAGCCCGCCGCAGCTGCCTGATGTCCGGGTGTCTGCGCACCACACCACTCGCTGAACAGGGTGCATCGAGCAGGATGCGATCGAAATGTTTACCATCCCACCAGTCAGTGGTTGCCCCGGCATCAGCACACCGGGTTTCTGCCTTCAGTTGCAGGCGGCGAAGATTGTCATGCACATTTTCCAGCCGTTCGGGTTCGTTATCCAGCGCCAGCAGTGAAACATCCGGCTGAAGCTCAAGAATATGACCGGTTTTCCCGCCCGGCGCCGCACAGGCATCCAGCACATGCTGTCCCGGCCCGGGCATCAACTGCACGGCGGCGAGCTGGGCAGCGGCATCCTGCACCGAAATGCTGCCGTCACGAAAACCCGGCAGGCTGTCCACCGGCACCGGCGTGTCCAGCTCAATGGCGCTGTTCACCAATGGATGTGGACGGGCACCAATACCCGCTTCCAGCAACTGTTCGAGATACGCATCGCGGCCACACTGCTGCGTGTTGACCCGCAACACCATCGGTGCACGCTGATTGCTTCCCTCCAGTATCTGCTGCCAGTGCTCCGGCCAGTCCTGCTGCAACTGTTTTATCCACCACGCCGGGCTGGACCAGCGAGCTGTATCGACACTGTCAGCCGCGGCCAGCAGACTGTCCGACTGGCGCAGTGCATTACGCAATACCCCGTTGACCAGCCCCGCTGCCCAGCGCTTGCCGGAATGTCGCGCCAGTTCCACGGTTTCACTCACGGCGGCATGGTCAGCAGTATCGAGCATCAGTACCTGATACAGACCGACCAGCAGCAACGCGTGCAGGTCACGGTCTTTTTTGCGCAGGGGTTTTTGCAGCAACCGGGCGAGGAAAAATTCAAGCCGGTCCCGCCAGCGCAATGTCCCCAGTACCAGTTCCCGGGCAAAGGCACGCTGGCGCGGGTCGTCCATATCCACCATCCCGGTACTCAGCAGGCCGGACAGTGACTCGCCCTGTTCCAGTACCTGGAAGACCAGCCGGGTTGCCAGCTCCCGTGGCTGACGCACCCGTTTGCTGCGGTCATTCATCCGGCCGGGAACCACGACACCTGCCGGCCACCGGGATGCATCATTTCAACACCAGCCCGTCAACCGAGCGGGCATTCAGAAAGTCCCTGCTGGGCATGCGCTTTCTACCGGGCAACTGGATTTCAAGCAGGCGCAACCCGCCCTTGCCACAGGTGACATCGATACCCTCGGGTCCGGCCGCCACCACGGTACCCGGCTCACCGGCCGCAACGTCGTCAATAGCCTTCGCATCCCAGATACGCAGTTTTTCCCCCTGGTAGTCCGCCTGCGCCACCGGCCAGGGATTGAAGGCCCGTACCTGACGCTCGATTTCCTCCGCAGCACGGGTCCAGTCGATGGCGGCTTCCGCCTTGTCGAGCTTGGCGGCGTAGGTGACAAGTGATTCGTCCTGGGGCACGGCGGTCAGGTTACCGGCCGCCAGCCCATCGAGATGCCTGGCGAGCAGATCTGCGGCAAGCCGGCTGAGACGGTCATGCAACGAGCCACCGGTTTCCCTGTCACTGATTTTTGTCTGTACCTGCGCCAGCACGGGGCCGGAATCCAGCCCGGCTTCCATCTGCATCAGGCACACGCCGGTTTCCGTGTCACCGGCCAGAATGGCGCGCTGAATCGGCGCCGCGCCGCGCCAGCGGGGAAGTAGCGAAGCATGCAGGTTGACGCATCCCCGTGCGGGGATATCCAGGACAGCCTGGGGCAGAATCAGGCCATAGGCCACCACGACCATCAGCCCGGGTTCGAGCGCGGCCAGCGTGGCCTGCTCGGCTTCATCCTTCAGGCTGTGTGGCTGGAAAACCGGGATGTCGTGCTGCAGGGCAAGTTGCTTGACCGGGCCGGGCTGCAGCTTTCGGCCCCGCCCCGCCGGCCGGTCGGGCTGGCTGTAGACACCGACAACCTGGTGCGAACTGTCCAGCAGCGCCTGCAGAACAGGAACCGAAAAATCCGGGGTACCGGCGAAGACAATACGCATTCAGATGACAGGTTCGACGTGGTGTTCTGTGGCGCCTTCAGCATCACCATGGCGCGCCTGCTTTTCCAGTTTTTTCCTGATGCGGTTGCGCTTCAGTGAGGACAGGTAATCGACAAACAGCTTGCCATCCAGGTGATCTATCTCGTGCTGGATACACACTGCAAGCAGGCCATCGGCCTGCTCTTCGAAAACCTGCCCGTCACGATCCTGCGCCCGTACGCGGATTCGTTCGGCACGCTGCACGCGCTCGTAGATCCCGGGTACCGACAGGCAGCCCTCATCCATTTCCTCGACACCGTCCCGCTCAAGAATCTCGGGGTTGATAAACACCCGCGGCTGGTCCTGCTCCTGGGACACATCGATGACGACGACCCGCTGGTGGACGTTCACCTGGGTCGCAGCAAGACCAATACCGGGGGCGGCATACATGGTTTCAAACATGTCATCGATCAGCTGGCGCACGGCAGCATCAACCTCATCGACAGGTTTAGCCCGGGTACGCAGCCGGGGATCGGGAAAATGGAGTATTTCGCGCTTCGCCATGTGATTTACGTCACAATCTAGTGTCTACTTCGTGAATATACTCTAACATAATGATCGTTAGGCTGTTTGGCCAACTCCCCGCTATTTAGTGGTGGAACAAAATTCGCTACACTCCGCGAGCTGGCTGCCGTTAACTATCACCGGATAACTGCGTCGGCGGTGGGTCGGCGCGCAATACAGACAAAAAACGGAACGCAATAAAGGGACGCCCATATGTCGATACTCAAATCGCTGGCGCTGGCTCTGGTACTCGTTGCCACAGCCGTATTCGCAGATCAGGTGGTACTCAAGGAAGGTCATCCTGACCGCTATGTGGTCGTCAAGGGGGACACACTCTGGGATATTTCCGGAAAATTCCTCGATAGCCCGTGGCTCTGGCCGGAAATCTGGTACGTCAATCCGCAGATCGATAACCCTCACCTCATTTATCCCGGCGATGTGATCAACCTGGTCTACATCGACGGCAAGCCGCAACTGCGTATCCAGCGCGGCAAAGGTACCTTCAAGCTGTCACCCAAGGTTCGCGCCGAGCGGCTGGACAAGGCCATTCCGACGATCCCGATCGACAGTATCCAGCAGTTCCTGACCCAACCGC
This sequence comes from Thiohalobacter sp., assembly GCA_027010005.1. Taxonomy (GTDB): domain Bacteria; phylum Pseudomonadota; class Gammaproteobacteria; order DSM-19610; family DSM-19610; genus Thiogranum. The sequence goes on along the minus strand of JALVCM010000119.1, from coordinate 1,163 downwards.
TGGTGGTCGATGAAGACACCATGGAAAATGCCGCCTACGTGGTTTCCAGCGCGGGCGAGCACCTGATTGTCGGTGCCGGCGACCGGGTATATGTACGTGGCATCAGTGCCGATCAGGGTACCCGCTACAATGTGTTCCGTCCGGGTGATGCCTATGTCGATCCCGACAGTGGTGAAACCCTGGGCTACGAGGCCCTCTACCTGGGCGATGGCCGCAGCGAGCGCTTTGGCGACCCGTCCACGCTGAAGCTGGACCATACCACCCGGGAAATCAACATTGGCGACCGCGTCATGCCGATGACCCAGGAAGATGTCTATGCCTACTTCACTCCGCATGCCAGTGACAGCGATATCGAGGGCACCATCATTGCCGTGGTCGATGGCGTCAGCCAGATCGGCCAGTACCAGGTGGTGGTGATAAACCGGGGCAACCGTGAAAATGTCGATGTCGGCACGGTGTTTGCCGTCGAACAGCGCGGTGCAACCGTCCCGGACCAGGTCAGTGAAGACCTCAAGGACGTGGTAAAACTACCCGATGAACGTGCCGGCCTGCTGATGGTGTTCCGCACCTTCGACAAGGTCAGCTTCGGTCTGATCATGAAGGCCACCAGTTCCCTGCACGTCGGAGACCATATCCGCACGCCCTGACCGGCAAGCACTTCGTACTGGCAAAAGCCGGTACCTTCGGGCATGGTAATATCATGCTTCGAGGTACCGGTTTTTTATTGGGAGGCGCTCAAGGATGAGATCACACCCGGCAACACCCGGCGACGACACAACGTCGCACAAGCTGTTTCATTGGCTGGCACTGGCGCATATACATGGGCTTGGCAGTCGCCGTATCACCCGCCTGCTGGACACCTTTGGCAACATCGATGCAATATTTTCCGCTTCGGGGGAGCAGTTACGCCAGGCGGACGTACCACCGGACTGTATTGAAGGTTTCCTGCAGCCGGATCAGGCAGCCATCGAAAATGACCTGCGCTGGCGCGAGGCCGCGGGCAATTATATTATCTGCCTGGATGACCCGCGCTACCCGGCGCTACTGAAAGAAATCCCCGACCCGCCCACGCTGCTGTATGTCCACGGTGACCCGGACTATCTGCAACAGCCACAGCTGGCAATTGTCGGCAGCCGAAACCCGACACCCTCCGGACTGGCGCT
>JALVCM010000118.1 GCA_027010005.1 Thiohalobacter sp. | reverse complement strand
ATTCGCGTCATGGAAGAACGCAAGCCGCCGTTCCGGGTGATTGCGCCCGGGCGCGTGTACCGTTGTGATTCGGATCTCACACATACCCCGATGTTCCACCAGGTGGAAGGGCTGCTGGTGGACGAGAATGTCAGCTTTGCCGATCTGAAAGGCCTGCTCGACGAGTTCCTGAAGGAGTTTTTCGAACGCGATGATCTGGCGGTACGCTTCCGTCCGTCCTACTTCCCGTTTACCGAGCCATCGGCGGAGGTCGACATCGAGTGTGTCATCTGCTCCGGCAAGGGCTGTCGTGTGTGCAGTCATACCGGCTGGCTGGAAGTGCTTGGCTGCGGCATGGTGCATCCCAATGTGTTTGCGCATGTGAATGTCGACAACGAAGCCTGGACCGGCCTGGCGTTTGGTATGGGCGTGGAACGCCTGACCATGCTGAAATACGGCGTTGATGACCTGCGCCTGTTCTTCGAAAACGATCTGCGCTTCCTGCAGCAGTTCCGCTAACCACAAGAGTGACCCGATATGAAATTCAGTGAAGCCTGGTTGCGTGAATGGGTCAACCCGGATCTCGAAACCGCACAACTTGCCGAGCAGTTGACTATGGCGGGCCTGGAGGTGGATTCCATCGAACCGGCGGCGGGTGAGTTCAGTGGTGTGGTGGTGGCCGAAGTGCTGTCCGTCGAAGCCCACCCGGATGCCGACAAGCTGCGTGTCTGCCAGGTATCGGCAGGCGAGGGCGAGCCGCTGCAGATTGTCTGTGGCGCACCCAACGTGCGTGCCGGTATGAAAGTGCCGCTGGCGACGGTCGGTGGCCGTGTCGGCGAGATGAAAATAAAGAAAGCCAAACTGCGTGGTGTGCCTTCCCACGGCATGCTGTGTTCCGCACGTGAACTGGGCCTGAGTGAAGACCACGAAGGTCTCATGGAGCTGCCGGACGATGCGCCGGTGGGACAGGATATCCGGGACTACCTGGCGCTGGATGACACGCTGATCGAGATCGATCTCACGCCCAATCGCGGTGACTGCCTCGGTATGGAAGGCGTGGCGCGTGAAGTCGGTGCACTGACAAAAACGGATGTCACCACCCCTGAGATGCCGCCCGTACCGGCAGCCATGGATGATGTGCTCGAAATTTCCGTCAGGGCGCCGGATGCCTGCCCGCGCTATCTGGGGCGGGTGATCCGTGGGATCAATCCGGAAGCCCGGACGCCGCTGTGGATGAAAGAAAAACTCCGTCGCGGTGGTTTGCGCAGCCTGGGCCCGGTTGTCGATGTCACCAACTATGTGTTGCTTGAACTGGGCCAGCCGATGCACGCTTTCGATCTGGCACAACTGTCCGGCGGCATTGAGGTTCGCTATCCCAAAGCCGGTGAGACGCTGACCCTGCTCGATGAACGCGAGATTGAACCGGTGAGCGACACCCTGCTGATCTGTGATCATGACAAGCCGCTGGCACTGGCCGGCATCATGGGGGGAGAGCATTCCGGTATCTCGGCGGAGACGCGTGACCTGTTCCTGGAAGTCGCGTTCTTTACGCCGGAGAAGATCGCCGGTCATGCACGCCGCTACGGGCTTGCGACCGATTCGGCCTTCCGTTTCGAACGTGGTGTTGATGCCGGCTTGCAACACCGTGCAATGGAACGGGCGACCGCGCTGTTGCTTGAACTGGTCGGCGGCAAGGCCGGGCCTGTCACCGAGGCGGTATCGGAAGATGATCTACCGCAGAAGGCGCCCATCAAACTGCGTCGTGAACGGATCAAACGCCTGCTGGGTTTTGTGCCGGATGATACGGAAGTGGAGAACATCCTGACACGGCTGGGGATTGCCGTTGAAGCTATCGATGAAGGCTGGCTGGCAACGCCGCCGGGATTTCGCTTCGATCTTGCCATCGAGGCTGACCTGATCGAAGAAGTCGGTCGCGTATTTGGCTATAACAACCTGCCCACGGCCAATAACCGCGGTGACCTGAAGCTTCGTCCGGTCCCGGAAACCGTTACACCGCTGGAGCGGGTCAAAGCCATGCTGGTGGATCGTGACTACCACGAGGTGATCAGTTACAGCTTTGTCGATGCGGACACCCAGTCTGTGCTGGCACCCGGTATCGAGGCCGTGGCGCTGGCCAATCCCATTTCTTCAGAAATGTCGGTGATGCGCACCAGCCTGTGGCCAGGCCTGGCCAGCGTGGTGAAATTCAATATTGCGCGCCAGCAGAGCCGGATTCGTATCTTCGAGTCAGGACTTAAGTTTATTCAGCAAGATAATGAATTAAAACAGGAAAGAGTGCTTTCTGGCGCGGTAGCCGGTGACCGTCTACCGGAGCAGTGGGGTGCAAAACCCGAGCCTGCCGACTTCTTTGATGTCAAAGCCGACCTGCAATGCCTGCTGGATTACGCCGGTGTCGATGCCCGTTTCGAGGCGGGGGAGCACCCGGCGCTGCACCCCGGCCAGAGTGCTGCCATTTACGTTGACGATCGCCTTGCAGGCTGGCTTGGCCGTGTACACCCTCAGATCGCTCAAAAGCTGGAAATTCCGGGCAAAACCGTCCTGTTTGAGCTGAAACTGGATGTTGTCCTTAAAGGGCGGGTGCCAAGTTTTGAAAAACTCTCAAGATTTCCGTCAATCCGCCGTGACTTGTCTGTAGTAGTGAATGTGGAGACACCAGCTGGCGCACTTTGCGACACGATCCACGCAGAAGCGGGGCCGTTGCTCCAGGATCTGCGGGTTTTTGATGTCTACGAGGGTAAAGGTATAGAAACCGGGCGAAAAAGCATCGCTTTTGGCTTGATTCTACAGGATTCTTCACGCACACTAACTGACAATGATGTTGATGCGGTTATTACGGTAATTACCGGTCAACTGGAACAAAAATTCGGGGCAATTTTAAGAGAGTGATCCCATGGCGCTAACGAAAGCCGATATGGCAGAAAAGCTGTTCGAGGATCTGGGGCTCAACAAACGCGAAGCCAAGGAACTGGTCGAGATGTTCTTCGAGGAAATACGTTGCGCACTCGAAAATGGCAAGCAGGTTAAGCTCTCCGGATTCGGTAATTTTGACCTGCGTGAAAAGAACCAACGTCCGGGTCGTAACCCCAAAACCGGTGAGGAAATTCCGATTTCCGCCCGTCGGGTTGTGACATTCCGTCCCGGTCAGAAACTCAAAGCACGCGTAGAGGCCTATGCTGGAAGCCAGCAACAATAACGAACTACCCGCAATCCCTGGCAAACGGTATTTCACCATTGGTGAAGTATCCGAGCTGTGTGGCGTCAAGCCGCATGTGCTGCGCTACTGGGAACAGGAATTTCCACAACTCAAGCCGGTAAAGCGTCGCGGTAATCGCCGCTATTACCAGCGTCATGACGTGATCATGATTCGTCAGATTCGCAGCCTGCTGTATGAACAGGGCTTCACCATCGGTGGCGCACGACAGCAGTTGTCCGGCGATGAGGCGAAGGAAGACGTCAGCCAGCGTCAGCAGATTGTGCGCCAGATGCGCATGGAGCTGGAAGAGTTGTTACAGATACTCAAACGCTAGCGGATGCTGTATCATCCCCGGTCTTTGCAATATTCGGGGCGTAGCGCAGCCTGGTAGCGCACCTGCATGGGGTGCAGGTGGTCGGAGGTTCAAATCCTCTCGACCCGACCAATTATTTTCATATCCATTAGTAGTTCAGTGCTTCCTGCTCTATCCGGCTCTCCTGTTCAAAATTATCAGTACGGGAGTTTTCGCCTGTGTATGGCGAATTGTTATTCAGGCGGCGGGTACCTGGGCGGAAGAATTCGGCAATGCCTCTATGCCCTGCCTTTCCTTCGTTCAACGTCATGGAGGCAGGTGGTGGTTTTATCCAAACTAAGGTGTCAAGTAACGATCATCCTTTGTGGCGGGGCTTTGTCGTTTCAGCTTTTTGCCCAACGTCCGGAGGACTCTGTTCAATCGGTAGATTCGGGTGCCTATCCCCATGCCTCGTTCCATGAGGGATTGGCAGCTGTTCGTATCGGTGATAAGTATGGTTATATCGACAGAAGCGGGCAGGTGCTTATTGCACCGCGTTTTGATTACGCCCAGATCTTTTCAGAAGGCCTTGCCAGGATCGTGATGAATCGTCGATCCGGCTACATCGATAAAACCGGAACAATCGTTATTGCTCCCCGGTTTCATAAGGCATTCAAATTCAGTGATGGACTGGCTCGCGTCTGCGCACCACCCAGCCATCCTGATTTGTTATTTCGTATCGCACGATTACTGGGTTATGAAGACAGGTATGCTTATCCCTGCGGTTATATCGATCGAACCGGAAAATTGATCATCGGCTATCAGTTTCTACCCGCGAGCGGTTTTGACAATGGTTAT
>JALVCM010000117.1 GCA_027010005.1 Thiohalobacter sp. | reverse complement strand
GTCTGCCAGTCTGAAAACGATTTCATCATTGGGCCCCAGTAGCCCACGCTGCTCCGGATCAGGCTTATCATTCAGGCGATAACGCCCGTCAGCATCCCGCTGGTCAATTTGCAGCGTTATGGGTGACAAGTGCTGGTCCTGGTAGTGCAGCAGCCTGACCTGCCCGAGTGGATGCCCCAGCAAGGCAGGCAATTTACCTGCCGTCAGCACGCCCAGCGCATCAGATGAATGACACCCTGATACCCGTGACGCTTCAGGCTGTGCCTGGGCATCAGCCCACAATATCAGCCCTATAGCCCCCACACAAAACACCATTCCCGGTGTTCGCAAACAACGCATTGAGTACCCCTCCCTGTTTTCCGCAAAATCACTGCAGCGGAGGTCAGCCAATGTAGACGATTACTACTTGCTTGCAGTCTAGCGCCCAATGTAGAAAATGTCTACTTAATGAGTAAAAACTATCATCACGGGAATCTTCGCCAGGCCCTGATCCAGGCAGCCATACCGGTACTCAGGGAAAAAGGCATCGTCGGCCTCAGCTTGCGCGGGCTGGCTACAACACTGGGCGTCAGTCACGGTGCACCCTATCGACATTTTCAAAACAAGACAGCCTTGCTCGAGGCCATCGCCGTAACCGGGTTTGCGGCGTTACAGAACATTTGTCAGGAAGCAGAACTCAAGTTTCCCGATGACCCGCGAAAGCAACTCTATGAAGCGGGTATGGGATACATCTTCTATGTCGTCCGGAACCCGGAAATTGCTGATCTTATGTTCAGACCCGGCCTGTCACCGGACCACGCCGGCGCAGAGCTTCAACAGGCAGTTGATACGGCAACTGGCAGCCTGGCCACCATTATCGAGAACGGAAAACACCACAAGCTGTATGCCGACCACGACACCATGGACCTGGTGCTGACCAGCCTGTCGACAGTCCACGGCCTCGCCATGTTCATCGCTGGCGGCATACTGATTGACCCTGCGTCCCCCAGGAGCAGGATTGAGGCACTGGGAGCAAGGGTGTATGACATCCTGATGCACGGCATGGAAAACCCGGACGCACCGCACCATGCCCAACCGCCATAAAGCCACTGGAAATTTCATTCTGAAACACTTTGCTGTATGGTAGAGCGCTGTTTTTTACTTGCTGACCCCTGAGGTCGAGGATTGCTTCATGCAGATTGAGCAAAACAAGGTCGTCACCTTGAAATACACCCTGAAAGATAAAGATGGCAATGTCATCGACGAGTCCAGTGACGGCAGTTTTGCCTACCTGCACGGCGCCAATAACATTATTCCCGGACTGGAAAATGCCCTGACCGGCAAGAGCGCCGGCGACAAGATGGATGTTGCCGTCTCACCGGCCGAAGGTTACGGCGAACGCGAAGCCGAAAAGACCCAGACCGTTCCGCGCAACATGTTCCCGGAAGATGTCGAAATCGAGACCGGTATGCAGTTTCACGCCCAGGGCCCCGGTGGTGAAACACTGGTCGTCACGGTTGTCGAGGTTGGAGATGACACTGTGACCGTTGACGGTAATCACCCGCTGGCCGGTGTTGAACTCAATTTTGATGTCGAGGTCATGGACGTACGGGATGCGTCGGAAGAAGAACTTCAGCATGGCCATGTACATGGTGCAGGCGGACACGATCACGGCTGATCACCCATCTGAAAGATACTGTCATGCCGGCGCAAGCCGGCATCCAGTACCCAAACCATGGATTCCGGCATTCGCCGGAATGACGACTCAAAGGCTCCAATAACTGCACAAGGACATCAAACCCCGTCCCCGCAGTTCTCGGTCTCGAACTCCAGGGTGGAATGCGTAATATCAAAGCTGTCACCCAGCCGGGCTTTCAGCGCGTCCTTGATCCTGGCGGTATCTTCAAAGTGGTCGATCACGATATGGGCTTCCAGCGCACTGCGGTGCTCATCAATCTGCCACAGGTGGATATGATGCACGTTCTTCACCCCTTCCACAGCTTCCATCGCCGCCTTGACGTCGGTAACCGATAAACCTTCCGGCGTGCCTTCCATCAGCAGGTGGATCGTTTGCGGTAACAAGGTCATGGCCTGGTAAAGTACGTAGGCCGCAATCACCAGTGTCAGTAGCGTATCCGTCCAGTACCAGCCATAGAGCAGGATAAGACTGCCGGCAACCACAACACCGACCGAAGCCAGCGCATCCGATACGTTATGCAGGAATGCGGCACGGATATTCATACTGTGTTTCGACATGGTCCAGGTCAGTACTGCCGTAGCCACATCGACGACCAGTGCAACGCCTGCAACAATGACAACGATCCAGCCCTCGATGACCTGTGGCTGGAATATTCGCCACACGGCTTCATAAATCAGGTAGAGTCCGATAATGACCAGCGACACCAGGTTTACCAGGGCGGCAATCACCTCGGCACGCCGGTAACCGAACGTGCGCAAGTCATCAGCGGGCTGACGCCCGATCCTGCGTGCCAGCCAGGCGATCAGCAGCGAACTGGCATCACTGAAATTATGCAGCGCGTCGGCCACAAGTGACAGACTGCCGGATACAATACCGCCTGCCACCTGTGCAACCGTCAGCAGCATGTTGGCAATAATGGCCAGCATCAGACGCCGGTCGCCGATATTTTTCACGTCGTGCTGGTGTGTATGACTCATGCCGGTGCCGCCTCGTCCTGTAAATGTGTCTGTCCCCGGTAAAACTTCGCGACAAGCACGAACAGGAATGCTGTCAGCAACATCAACCCGGTAAAGAACAGGTAGTAATCCGCACCCTCCAGTTTACTGCTTCCGTCAGGGTTACGGATCAGGAAATTGACGGCACTGGTAAACAGGTTACCGGCAGCGATCGACATCATAAAGAATGCCATGACAAACGATTTCATGCGCCGTGGCGCCTGGGTATAGGAGAACTCCAGGCAGGTGATCGACACCATTACCTCGGCACTGGTCAATACCAGGTAGGCCAGCAGTTGCCAGGCAATCGAGGGCGTGCCGCCCGTGTCGATCTGCATCTGCACCCAGGTCGGGATGGAAAACGCCAGCACGGTAACGAACAGGCCGGTACCGATCTTGCGTAGTTCGGTCAGCGACCAGTAATGGTTGATGAGCGGATATATCCAGTAGGCGAATAACGGAATGAGCAGCATCACCAGCAAGGGGTTGGCCGCCTGGATCTGCGCCGGCAATACTTCCACCCCGAACAGGGTGCGGTCCATGTGCTGCGCCTGCAACACCCAGGCCGAACCGGTCTGGTCAAACAGGGCCCAGAACATGGCGACAAAGACATAGACCAGTGTCAGTCGCGATAAGGCCAGCAGACCATCCGCGCTGAAAACTTCACGCAAAAACGCCTTGCCGGCCGGTGGAACGTGGACGAAACGGTTACGCCCCGCCCAGAAGACCAGGGTAGCAATCAGCATCAGCACGCCGGGCACACCAAAGGCCCACGCCGGGCCATGTGTCTCCATCAGCCAGGGCGTTGCCAGCATGGACACAAAGGCCCCCAGGTTGATGGAAAAATAAAACCAGCCAAACACCCGCGACAACAGGTGCCGGTTCGATGCCCCGAACTGGTCACCGACATGTGCGGACACACAGGGTTTGATGCCCCCGGAACCCAGCGCAATCAGCCCCAGGCCTATCGCCAGCCCGATACGGGTGTGGTCCAGCGCAAGTGCCAGGTGTCCAAAACAGTACACCAATGAAAGCAGGATAATGGTGCGATATTTTCCCAGCCACAGGTCCGATAACAGGGCGCCGAGCAAGGGTGTGAAGTAGACCGCCGACACGAACAGGTGGTACCAGCCCTTTGCTTCAGACGCGTCCATGACCACCAGCGAACCCTCACTGTCGAGCAGGTACTGCGTCATGAACACCACCAGGATGGCGCGCATGCCGTAAAAACTGAATCGTTCAGCCGCCTCGTTACCGATAATGAAGGGGATACCTGCGGGCAGATCGGGACTCGCGACAGGCGCGGTACGGTAGGCGCTCATAGCACGATCATAAACGCCACGGTCGATAATTCCTACACCAGCGGCAACTCACTGTCTCCCGACAGGTAGTGATCGACGGCCCGTGCACACTGCCTGCCTTCACGTATCGCCCAGACCACCAGCGACTGGCCACGACGCATGTCGCCACAACTGAACACGCCCTCGACACTGGTGTGGTAGCCGGTGTCCGGTGCCAGCACGTTCCCGCGCGCATCCAGCGCCAGGCCCATGTCAGAAATCAGGGCATCGTGCACCGGGTGTGCAAAGCCGATCGCTATCAGTACCAGTTGCACATTCAGTACTCGCGGTGGCTCGTCGACAAGCTGTTTTTCCAGTCTGCCATCGACGGATT
>JALVCM010000116.1 GCA_027010005.1 Thiohalobacter sp. | reverse complement strand
AACCGGGTTCTTTTCCTCCGCAACAATCTTGCCGCGGATAAAGTAGCCCATCAGAACAGGAACCAGCGTGATTGACAGGCCGGCCGCGGCCGCCATGGCGTAAGTCTTGGTGAATGCCAGTGGCGAGAACATGCGGCCCTCCTGGGCTTCCAGTGTAAATACCGGCAGGAAGCTCAGGGTGATAATCAGCAGTGAGAAAAACAGCGCGGGGCCGACCTCGGCTGCTGCCTTGGCGACAATCTCCCAACGGTTCTCCTCTGTAATCGTTTCGTCTTCCATGTGTTTGTGCATGTTCTCGATCATGACGATCGCGGCATCCACCATGGCACCGATAGCAATGGCTATGCCGCCCAGTGACATGATGTTGGCATTAATGCCCTGCATATGCATGATGATAAAGGCCACCAGGATACCGACCGGCAGACTGAGTAACACCACCAGGGCCGAGCGGATGTGAAACAGGAAGATTGCACACACGAGTGTTACGACAATGAACTCCTCGACCAGTTTTTCCTTCAGCGTGTCAATCGCACGATCGATCAGACCGGAACGGTCATAGGTCGGGACAATCTCAACACCGTCAGGCAGACTTGCCTGCAGGCTTTTCAGTTTTTCCTTTACCCCTTCGATGGTCGTCAAGGCATTTTCACCCCAGCGCATGATGATGACACCACCCACCACTTCACCTTCGCCATCCAGCTCGGCGATACCACGGCGCATTTGCGGGCCAAGGCGGATATCAGCAATATCTTCCAGCAACACCGGCGTACCGTTGGCATTCATGCCCAGCGGGATCTCCCTGAGCTGTTCAACACCCTGTATGTAGCCGGTGGCACGAACCATGTACTCGGCTTCGGCCATTTCGATGACCGAACCACCGACTTCCTGGTTGCCGCGCTGTATGGCACGCTTTACCTTGTCGAGCGAAATGCCATAGGCACGCAGGCGATCGGGATCAACAACAACCTGGTACTGCTTGACCATACCGCCAATCGTTGCAACTTCCGACACACCGGGGACAGTCTGCAACTCATATTTCAGAAACCAGTCCTGGATACTGCGCAGCTGTGACAGGTCGTGTTGACCGGTACGATCGACCAGTGCGTATTCGTATACCCAACCGACACCGGTAGCGTCCGGTCCTAGTGCTGTTGTCGCGTTAGCGGGCAGGCGGCTTTGCACCTGGCTGAGGTATTCCAGCACGCGTGAACGCGCCCAGTACAGGTCGGTACCATCCTCGAAAAGGATATACACGAAGGAATCCCCGAAGAAGGAATAGCCACGTACCGTGGTCGCCTTGGGAACCGACAGCATGGTGGTTGTCAACGGGTAGGTCACCTGGTCTTCCACGACCTGCGGCGCCTGGCCCGGGAAGCTGGTTTTGATAATAACCTGCACGTCGGACAGATCGGGCAGGGCATCCAGTGGTGTATTCTTTAATGAATAACTGCCCCAGGTAATCAGTCCGATCGTCATCAACAAAACCAGGAAACGGTTTCTGACCGACCAGTGAATGATATTTGCAATCATGTGGCTAGTCCTCCGAACCCATGCGACTGAAACTGGCGCGCAGGCTGGCCTCCGAATCGATCAGGAACTGGGCGGATGTCACCACCTTGTCTCCCTCGTTCAGGCCCTCCAGGATTTCCACATATTCACCGCTTTCCATACCCGCCACCACCGGCACAGCACGGAAACGGCCATCACCCAGTGCGATAACCACACGCTGGGCATCACTGCCCTTGATCAGGGCTTCACGCGGAATACTCAGGACATTTTCCTTGGGACCTGCATAGATACGCACATCGGCATACATATCCGGCTTGAGTGTCTCGCCAGGATTATCGAATTGCAGGCGTGCCTGCAGGGTGCGTGTTTTCGGATCAATGGTCGGATAGACAAATTCAACGTTGCCTTCCCAGGTCCGGCCCGGCAGGTATCCCAACCTGACTTCGGCCGGCTGGCCTTCCGCCAACCATTCGGACTGCCGTTCAAAGACATCGACCAGCAACCAGACCGATGACAGATCAGCCAGCGTCATGACTTCCGTGCTGGGCTTGACATACATACCTTCACGTACATTGAGGTTGTGTACAATGCCATTCTGACTCGCGAGAATACGTACCCGCTGAAAGGCGCGGCGCTTCTTTGCCACTTCACGGATTTGCTGTTTGCTCATGCCCAGCGCTACCAGGCGATCTTTCGATGCGCGTTTCAGGTAATCATTTTTGCCCCGCAGCGCCTGAATATATTCTTCCTGGGCATTGACCAGCTCACGTGAATACAGCTCAAGCAGCACATCACCTTTTTTGACACGCTCCCCATTGGACTTGACCGTGAGTTTTTCGATCCAGCCATCTGTCCGCAGGTGCAGGTGGCTCAGTTTGCGTTCATCAAAGGCGACATAACCGACAGCCTCGACCATGCGCCAGAGTTTTCCGCGCTCGGCCTTTGCGGTACGGACCCCCAGGTTCTGCACCATGACCGGGTTGATCCTGACAATATCGCCTTCGTTTTCTGCATCGGCATAGACCGGGACCAGATCCATCCCCATCGGTGACTTGCCGGGTTTGTCGCGGCGGTAATTGGGGTCCATGGGGGCGACCCAGTAGAGGATTTCCTTGTCTTCGGCAGCTGATGCCTGTGTAGACAGCAGGGCGGACGTGCCAGTTGCCACAATCAGGGCAAGACAGAATGAAGTAACAGACAATTTCATGGATTTTCTCCCGGGTTGTTCAGTGCGTCAGGCGTACCGGCTGCCAGAAATAACAGGCTGGCCGCTGCTTTGGCACGGTCGACGCGGATGCGGATATCCTGCAGGCTCACTTCCAGTTCCAACAGTCTCGCCCGCATCAGGGTGGTGAATTCGTTGATGCCGTTCTGGTAGGACGACAGTGCGGCATCGGCATTCTCATGTGCCTCGCGCAGCAAATTTTCACGGTACAGGCTTTCCTGCTCACCGAGCCGTTCCCACCGTGCATAGTCGGCGTCCAGCATGCGCCGCAGTTCACGCAAGCGTTGTTCACGCGCCTGAATGGCGGCATCGGCCAGCGACTGACTCGCTGACAACTGCCTGTCCTGCCGCTTATCGGTAAACAGGGGCAGATCCAGCGTCACCATGGCGGCCATCATGTCTGTGCGCGAACTGCCGTCCGGGTTGTCACCAAAACGCTTGCGGTATTCCACACCGAGATTAAATCCCGGCTTGTACTGTTCACGTGCCGCCTTGACCAGTTGCTGGCGTGACTCCACGCGCGCACTGGCGGCCTTGATGGCCGGGTGGGAAAGCAGGCCGGCACGTAACTGCTCACGGCCTGGCAAGGAAGGAAGTTGCGGGAAGCTGTCGTCAATCGGTGCCCAGGCACGCTCGCCCAACCAGCGGCTGAGCCTGGCGCGCTGGATATCCGCCTGTTTGCTGATCTGTGTGGCACGGTCATCCAGGCGGGACAGTTCCAGTTGTGCCTGTAACACATCCTGCTGGCTGACGCGTCCACTGGCAAAATGGGAGCGTGTGATTTCGACCAGCTGTTCAAAAAGATCACGTGATTCCTGCACGATACCGGCAGCGCGTTGCTGGTAATACAACTCCAGCCATGCCTGTCGCACATCACGTTGTATCTCGAGCTGCGTAGTACGTGTCCTGGACGCTTCTGCCTCGCCCATCCATTCAGTACTGCGCTGACGGTATTCCAGCGAGTTGCCGCGCGGGAACGCCTGGCGGATACCGGTACGCAGCTGGGTGGTCGGTTCACGACTGATACTGAAATCATCGACGGGCACATTCCACATGCCCAGCAGAAGTTTTGGATCCGGTAACTGGCCGGCGGCGACAGACTGCTCACGCAGTGCCTCGGCACGCGCCCGGCTGGCGATAATGGCAGGATCCTCCGCCAGTGCCAGTTGCTCGGCTTCAGACAGCGTCAGTACAGAAGCGGCCTGACTGCTGCCGGGAACAATACCCAGTGTCACCAGTAGCAGTGTTTCAGGCAGAAAGAAAAAAGCTGCAATCTGCCCGTAAAAATTCCTGATACGACATACAAACATGTCGGTAACTCCCAAAATGAGTGACAACAATACACAGCGCTACCGCGCGTGCATCAGTTTACGATCAGGGAGGTACTATACAGGGGGGCGAAGCAGGGGCGGAATACTGTGTGACAGCAGTCCGGTGGCCGGTACGGCGGCATATCCCATGGTCTTGTGGTTCGGTACAGCCAGTCCGGAAGGCTGGATCAGCGACAGACTGTGACCCGCCGAACAACCGTGAGTCGCACAGTTGTGGTTGTCACAATTGTCATCCTTGCAATGCGCGCAGTCCGGCATCATCTGTCCGTCCACGCCATGGGATGATTGATCGGTAC
>JALVCM010000115.1 GCA_027010005.1 Thiohalobacter sp. | reverse complement strand
CGACGGAGCCGCGCTTTACGGACGCGGTGGGGACGGCGAATGTGGTAACACCAGTGTTACAGCTCCTCAACCTGACGTCTTCCACGACAGCTGCAGCAGCAAATGATCCCTTCAATTTCCGCACAGGCATCAAGTCTGGTACCAATTTCAGTCGGGAACAGAGCGTGAGTGCAGGCGAGACACTGCAGATATTGCTGGAAAGTAGTGATGGGGCTCTCTGCCAGTTAGTCACTGCGGCAAATATCGGTTTGTCAGCGACAATAGAGATCCAGGGCAACCAGAGCCGATCGCCGACGAGTGTAAATACTGGCGGTGTAGAGTTTGATCCGATTGCGGCGGGTTCATGCACCATCTCTGCGACAGCTATTGATTATGATAATACTTTCCCTGGTGCCGCACAGTTGGTGAATGTTGGGCCATAACGGTAAAGTGGATGCAGCCATAGATAAGGATAAAAAGGTATGCGCTCGGTTTTATTGATAAGTCTTCTGTTGATGATGGGTAGTGCGATAGCTGAACCAGTGTTAAAGGTGGCTATGCAGTCCATAGAGCTGGATAAAGTTACCGAGCTGGGCGAGATCAAAATTGAAGGCGTAGGCAAGGTGCAACTTACGGCGAGCAGAAACGAAGCGCAAGTTGTGATTCGGGCAGTCGGGCAGGGTCAGGAGTTATTGGGCCGCGCAGAAACCACAGTCGGGTTGGCGGAAACGCCGGTTTATGTACGTACTCCGGACGGACTCAGGAAGATTACTATAGTCTGGGGGCGCAGAGGTGTAGAGGGGCGATAGGTCTGGTGCTCTTAAGTCTATTTTTTAAGAGGCTAGAGTAACTCACATTGAATGGGCATAGACTAATCAGTGCAGAAGGAATAATGCAGATAGAGTAACCGACAGTACCTTTGTTCACTTTGCGACTGGGGTAAACCGTTCAGCATTTGATTCGTTGGTTAGATGGGTATAGCTTAATAAGCCGCTGCGGGTGTTACACCGTGGTGTTACATTTGGCGAAAGTGCCTCAAAAAAACATTATATGTAACAATATGTTACTAGAGAAAGTCTCGCTTCCCTTCCTCTCCGCCATCTCCCAAAAACCTTGAAAGTACGTCAATCCCGTATATTTCGGTTATTTATAAGCCAGCATAAAACTTGACAAATATGTAGGTAATTGGGGAATATAACCCCAATATCCGCAAATATTGGCAAGTGTCAGCCCGCTTATGGATACCAGCACATTTCTGCAAACGCACCGCGTCTTCAATCTTGAAGAGGCCGTACAGGTCCTGGCGCCATCCGGGGGGCGCAAGGCGACGTTGGAGCGCCTGAAATACGCGGCTGCCCGAAGCAAGCTGAAAAAGCTGGCACGAGGGGTCTATGCCTCGGTACCTGCCGGGGTAGATGCCGCGAAATTTCAGCCGGATCGTTTTCTTGTGGCGGCGGCGCTGCGACCTGATGCGGTCTTTTCCCATCACTCTGCGCTGGAATTGCTGGGCGCTGCACATTCTGAATGGCGGCTGTGCACCGCGTATAGCAGCAGGCGCTCACAGCCGTTCGATCTGGATGGCCTTGAATTACGCTTCCTCTCTCACCCGAAATCGCTGGTGCGTCATCAGGCAGTTGACCTGGGTATACGCTCCGTCCACCGGCTTGACCGTGAGCTCCGTGTTACCGGACCTGAACGTACGTTGGTCGACGGTTTTCGCCGGCCGGACCTGGTGGGTGGGCTGGCGGAGTTTGTTGAGTCGGCGGCGGGGTTCTCTGTGCTGGATTTGCCCTTGTTATTTAAGCTTCTGGAGGCTTTCGCGCAGAAGGGCTTGTGGGCTGCGGTCGGCTGGTTTCTCGATACCTACAGTACAACGTTTTATGTCAGTGATGATGATCTGGCCTTGATCGGCAAACATGTTCCCAAAGAACCGCTTTATCTTGCCAGGGATCGGCGCGGTGGCGAGCTGGTGCGGCGATGGAATCTGATCGTTCCTGAGGAATTTGTAGCGGGCAGGGAACCGGATGAATCTCAGCGCTGAACACATTGAAGGTCTCGCAACGGAGACTGGTTTCCGTCCGGAGACGCTGGAGAAGGTGATCCGACTGGGCGAATTCGCAGCAGATGTCGGGCGTCACCCGTTGCTGTCACGGGTGTTGGCTTTGAAGGGCGGTACGGCGTTGAACCTGATATTCGGTTCACCGCCCCGGTTGTCGGTGGATCTGGATTTCAATTACATCGGGCAGGAGGATCGGGCCAGCATGCAGGCCGATCGCCCAGAGGTTGAACGGGCCATCGTGATCATTGGGCAGGGGCAGGGTTATCGCGTGCAGCAATCTCGAGACGCCCATGCCGGCCGGAAGATCTATCTTTCTTATATCAGCGCAGCCGGTACGCCAGACCGGATCGAGGTTGATCTCAATTTTCTGTTTCGCATCCCCTTGGGTGAGGTCACAACACGACCACTCTGGCAACCGCGAGGGGTGGCATGTCCGGAGGTTCGGGTTGTGCCGTTGGAGGAATTGTTCACCGGAAAGTTACGAGCTACTCTGGACCGGGCCATGCCACGCGATTTGTTTGACACCATTCGGTTACCCGGATACGAGGCGGTGTTATGGGAAAGTCAGCGCTTGCGCAGGATTCATGTGGCGCTGGCAGCAACGTTGCCGCACCCGCTCTACGACTATGGGCAGGATCGTTTTGAACGCATCACCGACAGAAGCATTGAGGAACAACTGGTACCAATGCTGCATAGTGCCGAGCAGCCGATAGCGGATGAATTGAAGGAACGGGCATGGCATGTTGTGGAACCGTTGGTTGCGCTTGATGAGGTCGAGCGGGAATACATCGACCGGGTGCACGCCGGTGAACTGCAGCCGGAGTTGTTGTTTCCTGATGATGAGGGCTTGGCAAGCCGACTGGCTCGATACCCAGCCTTATTGTGGAAGGTCGAAAACGTCAGACGGCATCTTTTGTAATGGTCAAGCCAAATTGGCCACGTTTTTAAAAGTATTTCAGTATAGCTGCTCAGCCATGTTCGGCATCAGCAAAGAAAGTGGTAGCTACCCAGTGCTCTTGAACAAAAGAGAGCCCCTGACAGGAACATGGCAACACCCAGCCACTTGATTCACTCACCATTTGGGTATAATTCCGCCAATGCATGCAACCTTACCTTTACTCACCGACACTGATTTTCCCTCTATCAGGCGGGAGACATTAACCACGCTACAGGTCAACCTGGGCTATCGCTGTAACCAGAGCTGCCTGCACTGCCATGTAAATGCCGGTCCGAATCGCAAGGAGGAAATGGAGCGCGAAACGGTCGATGCAGTGCTGCGGTTTTTGGCGCATAGCGGCGTGCAACACCTGGACCTGACCGGTGGTGCGCCGGAAATGAATGCAAATTTCCGCTACCTGGTCGAGTGCGCTGGCAGGGCGGGTGTTCGTGTGACGGATCGCTGTAATCTCACCATACTCGGGGAACCGGGTTTTGAAGACCTTGCGACATTCCTGGCGGAACACCGGGTCGAGGTGGTTGCGTCCTTGCCCTGTTACCTGGAAGAGAATGTGGACGGTCAGCGTGGTGACGGAGTCTTTGAAAAAAGTCTGGCCGCGTTGAAACAGCTCAACCGGCTGGGGTATGGGCAGCCGGATAGCGGCCTGGTGCTGAACCTGATGTATAACCCGGTGGGTCCTTTACTGCCGCCGCCCCAGCAACAACTGGAAGCGGATTACCGCAAGGTCCTGCGTGATCGCTATGGTGTCGGGTTCAGCCAGTTATTTGTACTGGCCAATATGCCGGTCCAGCGTTTTGGCAGCACGCTGATCTCCAAAGGGGAGTTCGCGTCGTACATGGATCTGCTCAGGGGAGCGCACCAGCCGCAAAATCTGGACACGGTCATGTGCCGTTCCCTGGTCAGTATCGACTGGCAGGGTTATGTCTACGATTGTGACTTTAACCAGATGCTGGATCTTGCCTGGCGAACTGAGCGGGGCGCCCGGATGCATATTTCCGGTCTTGCAGATGAATGTATTGCGGGCAGGGAGATTGCGGTTGCGGATCACTGCTTTGGTTGTACTGCGGGGCAGGGCAGCAGTTGTGGTGGTGCAATCGCCGGGGACAAGAGGAACTCTGATTAATTCGTCATTGCGAGGAACGAAGTGACGCGGCAATCTCTAACAGACTGATTCCATAGTAAGAGATTGCCGCGCTTCGCTCGCAATGACGTGGATGCTGAATTAACCAGAGTTTCGATAGAGCTTACTGTGCCTGTGTACCGCGAATGGTGATTTCAACGCGGCGATTTTTAGCGCGACCTTCAGGGGTTGCATTGCTGGCGACGGGTTTGTCTTCACCAAGCCCAAGGGTTGTCATGACCCGGG
>JALVCM010000114.1 GCA_027010005.1 Thiohalobacter sp. | reverse complement strand
TTTCAGCGAACGCGAGATCTCGGAAATCTCACCGGTGCGGTTTTCCTTGTTGCCCGGCACCTGCATCAGCTGCAGGTAATCGATCACGATCAGGCCAAGGTCGTGCTCGCGCTTCAGGCGCCGGGCACGGGCACGCAGTTCGGTGGGCGACAGGGCCGGTGTATCATCGATAAACAATGGGGCCTTGGACAGGATGCTGACCGCCGAGGTCAACCGCGGCCAGTCGTCGTCCTCCAGCTTGCCGGTACGCACCTTGGTCTGGTCGATACGCCCGAGCGAGGACATCAGGCGCATGGCCAGCTGTTCACCCGGCATTTCCATACTGAACACGGCAACCGGCACGTTGTCGCGGATAGCGGCGTGTTCGGCGATATTCATGGCGAAGGTGGTCTTGCCCATGGAGGGGCGCCCGGCAACGATCACCAGGTCGGACGACTGCAGGCCGGCCGTCATGTCATCGACCTCGTTAAACCCGGTCGACACACCGGTCAGCGGGTTGTCCTGGTGAAACAGGGTGTCGATTCGGTCGACGGCCTTGGTCAGCAGTTCCTTGATGTCATGGAAGCCGGACCCCCGGCTGGTGCCCTGATCGGTAATACGGAACACCAGTTTCTCGGCATTGTCGAGCAGTGAAGGGGTATCACGCCCCTCGGTAAAATAGGCGCTGTTGGCGATCTCGGTGCCGACTTCGGCCAGCTGGCGCAACACGGAATTGTCACGCACGATGTTCGCGTAGGCGCGAATATTGGCAGCACTCGGGGTATCTTTCGCCAGCGTACCCAGGTAGGCCAGCCCACCGACATCATCCAGCTGGCTGTTCCCTTCCAGCCATTCGGACAGGGTAATGACATCGCACGGGTCACCGCGTTCGATCAGGGTACCAATGGCTGAAAAAATCTGCCGGTGCTCGCGACGATAGAAATCCGCCGCCGTCAGGATGTCCGCAATC
Organism: Thiohalobacter sp.; assembly: GCA_027010005.1. GTDB lineage: Bacteria > Pseudomonadota > Gammaproteobacteria > DSM-19610 > DSM-19610 > Thiogranum. The sequence continues at coordinate 3,443 of JALVCM010000114.1, read as the reverse complement.
TGGTCCCAGGCACGGTTGTCCAGCAACAGCCCGCCAAGCAGTGACTGCTCGGCCTGCACGGAATGTGGCGGCACTTTCGCGCGGTCGGCGCTGAACTCGACAGTCGTGGCGGTTGAAACCGGTTCCGGCATTTGCCCTCCGGGGCGCATTACATTGGGCTTAATCTATCCGTCATTGCGATGCCTCGACCCGAAGGGTGAGGTACCCATAATGAACCCGCATGGGTTCTTTGGGCGCAGCGCGGCAATCTCTTGAGGCGGTGCCATCCGGACGCAGATTACCACGTCGCTCCGCTCCTCGTAATGACGGGGAACGGGTTCAGTCTAAAGCCAGACACGGACTCGCTCAAGCACGAAATTTGCAGGCCGGGAAACCGGTGCAATCATCAAAAAACGGGATACCAGACAAAACAACGCCTTGCCACGGGAACGTGACAAGGCGTTACAGGAACGGACTTTTTACTCGGCTTCGATAACCAGCGTAATCTCGGTATCGACATCGCTGTGCAGGTGTAACTGCACCGGATACTCACCAATATTACGGAAGGCACCTTCCGGCAAACGCACTTCGCTGCGTTCGATTTCAACCCCCGCGGCACCAATCGCCTCGGCGATATCGATCGCGCCGATCGAACCGAACAGCTTGCCTTCCTCACCGGCCTTCGCCGCAATGGTGATGGTCATATCCACCAGCTTTTCACGACGCGCCTCGGCGGCAGCCAGTGCTTCGGCCGCGGTCTTTTCCAGCTCCGCACGGCGTTCTTCAAAGGCCTTGATATGTTCCTCGGTGGCCGGCGTCGCCTTGCCGCTCGGGATCAGGAAATTACGTCCGTAGCCCGGCTTGACGTTGACCCGGTCACCCAGGTTGCCCAGATTTTCAACTTTTTCCAACAGAATGACTTCCATCGTTCGACCCTACCCTATGCACAAATTCGATAAATTCAGTTTTGACCCGGTGCGCCCCTGTCGGTACGGCGGCGTGGATCCAGCCAGGGATCCAGTATACCCAGTGCAACAAGCAACTGCGGCGCAAACAGGGCCACGATATACACCATGACCAGCCAGATAAACCCGGCTTTCAGGTTGTTCAGGGTTGCATGCGCAACCGCCAACCCGACAAACATAAACGGCACCATCACCACAAACGCCCACTGCAGGGACAGGGTACTGACCATCCCCAGGTCCAGCGAAGCCAGCGCATAAATCACAATGCCGGCCAGTGACAGGCTGCGATTGAAGCGCAAGGCATAAAACTCGGCCCGCACCGCACCGGGTCTTTCCAGCACCACGGCCTGCCACCAGCGCCCCAGCGTGAGGCACAACAGGGCGTTCATCACCAACCCTGCGAATATGGCACCGGCCAGTACCGGCGCTACCTTCTCTGCCAGACCAGACAGCTCCGTGAACTGGTCGCGCAGTTCCGGCTGGGCGGCGGCAGCAGCCTCGAGCTGCCGGCTGACATAGTCAGGCCACCACTGCACCGGATCGCCGGCAACAACATAGAGCAGCACAACGCCCAGCATGCCGAGCAGCGAGAGCGCCAGCATGGCCATCGCCAGTGAGCGAGTTTCCCGCAACACCACGCTGGCCAGCCACAACGGCGCCCACAGCACCAGCAGGATGACCACCACACCGAACAGCACCTGCTGTCCGGCCACCAGGCTGGCCAGCAATGCCACGATGCCCGATGCGGCCAGTAATACAATGGCGCCGGAGCGCGCACCCGACTGCAGGCTGTTCAGCGCCAGCGCCGCCGCCGCGACATAACCCAGTACCGATGTCACCGGCGGCAACAGAACACTCAGCACGGTACAGACCGCAACAACCAGTACCGCCTGGTGCGGACCTGCAATGACCAGCCTGCCAAGTGAACGCATCATGACGTTCGGGTGCAGACGGCCACAGGCCTCATGCAATTACCCCTTATGGGAATCGCAATACGGCAGCAGTGCCAGGAAGCGGGCACGCTTGATGGCCGTGGCCAGCTGACGCTGGTACTTGGCCTTGGTGCCGGTAATCCGGCTCGGCACGATCTTGCCGGTTTCCGATACGTAGTTCTTCAGCGTCTGAAGATCCTTGTAATCAATTTCCTTTACACCTTCTGCGGTAAAACGGCAGAACTTGCGGCGACGAAAAAAACGGGACATATGCTTGACCTCTGGTTAGCCGTTCCATGAACGGCTGGTTTCCCAATACAGTGTGAACGGCGCCTAGTCAGCGCTGCCGGCAGCTTCTTCAGCCCCGGCTTCCGGTGCGGCCTCGGCGGCAGGCGCTTCGCTTTCCGGCGCAGCAGCCGGTGCGTCGGCAACCGGACGTGGCCGCTCTTCGCGGTCATCGGCGCGCTTGGCCAGCAGTGACGGATCCGTCACGGCCTCTTTACGCACAATGATCAGATTACGCAGTACCGCATCGTTGAAACGGAAAGCGCTTTCCAGCTCTTTCAGTTCCTCGGTGCCGCATTCGACGTTCATCAGCACGTAGTGGGCCTTGGCCAGTTTCTGGATGGGATAGGCAAGCTGGCGGCGACCCCAGTCTTCCAGGCGGTGGATCTTGCCGCCGCCGGACTCGATGGTCGAACGGTAACGGTCGATCATCGCGGGCACCTGCTCGCTCTGGTCCGGGTGGACCAGGAACACAATTTCATAATGACGCATGTAATGCTCCTTACGGATTATCAGCCTTCCGCTTTATTGCGAAAAGCAAGGAGTACGCGCTAAGCGCGCGAAAGCGGAGGCATTCTACGTGAGACGGGGGAAACCCGCAAGGCACCCCGTCATGCCGGCTTGCGCCGGCAAGACGGCATGATCAAAATTCACATGGCTAAATCAGGGGAACTCTGATTAATTCATTTCTCGTCATTCTGGCGCATGCCAGAATCCAGTGGTTTCAACCACATGGATACCGGCATACGCCGGTATGACGAATTAATCAGGATTTCCTTAGCCGTTGACCCGGCGCTGACGCTGCGCCTCGAACAGGCAGATGCCGGTGGCGACCGACACATTCAGACTACTGACCGCACCAGCCAGGGGAATCGACAGCAGGCCGTCGCAGTGCTCGCGCGTGAGACGGCGCAGGCCCTTGCCCTCTCCGCCCAGCACCAGCGCCAGCGGGCCGCGCAGATCGGTGTCATAGAGCGAGGTTTCCGCCTCACCGGCGGCACCATAGATCCACACACCGGCGTCGCGCAGGGCACGCAGGGTACGGGCCAGGTTGGTTACTCTCACAACCGGTGTGGTTTCTGCGGCACCACAGGCCACCTTGCGCACCGTGGCGTTCAGCGGGGCGGACTTGTCCTTCGGGATAATAACGGCATCGACCCCGGCAGCATCGGCGCTACGCAAACAGGCACCGAGATTGTGCGGATCCTGCACGCTGTCGAGAATCAGCAGGAACGGGGGACGTCCCAGCGATTCAATGAAATCCGGCAGGTCGTTTTCGCCC
>JALVCM010000113.1 GCA_027010005.1 Thiohalobacter sp. | reverse complement strand
GCTTCTCGTTAAAATCACCCAGATGCTGCTCAAACATGTCCGCGATGGTGACCTGCTGGCACGCTTCGGTGGCGACGAATTTACACTCTTGCTGTATAACATCCGTTCCGCCGACGTCATCTCGGCCGCCGAGCATTTCCGCCAGCTGTTTGAATCTTTCAACTTTCTCGAAGATGGCAAGAGCTTCAATGTCAGTTGCAGTATCGGCGCTACCCTGATCGATGCCTACGTCGAAAGTGCCGAAGAAGCGCTGTCACATGCCGACATCGCCTGCAACATGGCCAAGGCCCAGGGCCGCAACCGCATCAAGCTTTACGACCCCAGTGACAGCAACAAGGACGGTATGGCGGAAGACATGGGCTGGGCCTCACGGGTTCGTGAAATGCTCGAAGAGGACAAGTTCCAGCTGGTCTACCAGCCGATCATGGCACTCAATGATGACCAGGTGCAGGACTATGAAGTTCTGGTACGCATGGTTTGCGATGATGGCGAAATTATTTTACCGGGTGGCTTCATGCCGGCCGCCGAACGCTTCGGGCTGATCCACAGCGTCGATCGCTGGATCGTCAAGCGCGCACTTACCCAGTTATCACGCCTGCACCAGCAGGGGGAGGCCGTTCGCTTCTCGATCAACCTGTCCGGCAAGGCCTTTGAAGATGCGCTGCTGTTGCCCATGATCAAGGACCTGCTCGACAATACCAGCATCGATCCTTCGCGCGTATGTTTTGAAATTACCGAAACTGCCGCCATTGCCAAACTGTCCGAAGCCGAGAAATTCATCAGCGCACTGAAAAAGATGGGCTGCCAGTTCGCGCTGGATGATTTTGGTGCAGGCTTCTCTTCATTCGCTTACCTGAAACACCTGCCTGTCGACAAACTGAAGATCGACGGCGCCTTTGTACAGGGCATGGCCACCAGCCATGTCGACCAGGCCATGGTGCAGTCCATGAACCAGGTGGCTCATGCGCTGGGCAAGCAAACCATTGCGGAATATGTCGAGGATTCGACTACGCTGGAACTGTTGCGCAATTATGGTGTGGACTATGCGCAGGGCAACTACATCGGCAAACCGCGCGAAGCACTGATGAATGTCGCACGTTTACCCAATACGCGTTTCCAGGCGGCCAGCAGGGCTGACTAGTTCACCTGGCCATTTACACCACGCCTTCCTGGGTGCGGGTGGTTTGAATCGTCACGCTACACCAGACCTGCATCCCAGTACGGCTGATCACCAAAACGACTGGCCAGAAAATCCGATAGCACCTGGACACGTTTCGGTATCAGGCGCCCCGGCGGATAAACCGCATGGATACCACTTACCGGGCGCTGATAGTCCTTCAACATGACTTGCAGGCTGTTTTCCTTTATATAGCTGCCAAGTATAAAAGTAGGGCCGCCCACAATGCCCAGACCGGCAACGGCCGCCGCCGCCAGTGCATCACCGTTATTACTGCGGATACGAATCTGCGGCTGGCCGTAAACGGTTTTACCTTCCGGTGTCACATAACACCACTGCTGTTTGTAGGTCACATTGCTGTATTGCAGCCCGATGTGTTGATGTAACTCATCCGGGTGCATGGGTTCTCCATGCTGTTGCAGGTACGCCGGACTGGCACAGTTAACATGCCGTACGGTACCAAGACGGCGTGCAACCAGTGTGGAATCCTTCAGGTCGCCGATTCTGACGGCCATGTCAAAACCGTCCTCGACCAGGTTGATATTGCGATCATTCAGATCCAGGTTTAATTCAATCGCAGGGTGCTCGGCGAGAAAATCTGCTATGGCACTCGACAGGTGTAAAAGACCGAACGACAAGGGTGCAGCCAGTTTGATCGATCCCCGCAATTCAGCCGTCTCTTGCGTAACGCTCTGTTCCGCGTCATCGAGGTCCGCCAGTATCTGTACCGCGCGCTGATAAAAGTGTCTGCCCGCGTCGGTCAGGGCAAGACGCCGCGTGGTGCGGTTCATCAGGCGACTGCCCAGGCGACGTTCCAGCAGGCTGATACGCCGGCTTACCACCGACTTTGCAATACCCAGCCGTTCACCGGCGGCACTGAAGGTCCCGGATTCCACCACCGCAGTAAATGCTTCCAGATCGGCAAACTTGTCCATACTGTTGCTTAATATAGAACAGTAAGTTCCTCTATTCCATATTTATCACTTCCAGTCGAACAACTAAGCTCTCTTCACACCACTAACGAGGGCACGACCATGACTACACACGTAATGAAAGCCAGCACCCAACTCACCGGCCGGGTGCTGATGTCGGCTATTTTTATCTTGGCCGGACTCAACAAGCTCGGTGCCGGCTATGCCGGCACCCAGAGTTACATGGAAAGTATGGGTGTCCCGGGGGCACTGCTGCCGCTGGTCATTCTGCTGGAGGTCGGTGGCGGCCTGGCCATATTACTGGGCTGGCAGACACGCATTGCTGCGTTCCTGCTGGCAGGGTTCAGTGTCATCAGTGCGCTGGTTTTCCACGCCAATTTTGCTGACCAGATACAGTCCATCCTGTTCATGAAAAACCTGGCCATGGCCGGCGGCTTCCTGTTCCTGGTGGCCGGTGAGACACACATCTGGTCAATTGATGCCAAACGCGGGACAGCATCATGAAGGTCTTGCGCATCGACAGCAGTGCACAGCGCGGCGACTCCCTCACACGACAACTCGGTAGTGAAGTCGTTCGGTGCCTGGAACAAGCCCACAGTGTAGCCTTAATATCGGAGCTGATACGATGAAGACACCAATACGTGAACAGAACCTTCAGGCGCGAAAACTCTCTCGTGTGATTAAAGGCATGCCTGCTACTGACGGTGCCGGTGTTGAACTGACACGCATCATTGGCCAGCCGGCATTACCCATGCTTGATCCTTTCCTGCTGCTGGACGCGTTTCGTTCCGACAAGCCCGAGGACTACATCGCCGGCTTCCCGCCGCACCCGCATCGCGGGTTTGAAACGGTGACCTACCTGCTTGCCGGGCGTATGCGCCACAAGGACAGTGCCGGCCACGAAGGTGTTATTGAGTCAGGCGGCATCCAGTGGATGACAGCGGGCAAGGGCATTGTGCATTCGGAAATGCCGGAACAGGAAAAAGGCCTGCTGGAAGGCTTCCAGCTTTGGGTCAACCTGCCTGCCGGACACAAGATGGATCCACCTCGCTACCAGGAGCATCCTGCCAGCGATATTCCGCTGGAAACACGGCAGGGTGGTATTGAGCTTCGGGTGATCTCTGGTATGACATCACAGGGTACAACAGGCCCCGTCGTTCAGCCGTTAACCGAACCCCTGTACCTGGACGTTCGGGTTCCGGCAGGCCAGCAATTCGTTGAAACATTACCGGCATCACACAATGCGTTTATCTATATGATTACCGGGCCGGCAAATGTAGTACATGAGAACGGGCAGACAACCCGGCTTGTGCGTGATGATCTGGGCATACTCGGCGAGGGCGTCACGGTTAAACTGGATGCCGGTAAAAGTGATGTACGCTTCCTGTTAGTGGCCGGTAAGCCCCTGGGAGAACCGGTGGCGCGTGGAGGTCCCTTCGTGATGAACACACATTCTGAAATTCAACAGGCTTTTGAAGATTACGATCAGGGGAGGTTCTGAAGCCGCAAACTGGCGTTCATGGTTTATGTGGTCTATACATAAAGTAAGGGAACCTCTGATTCATTCAGAATTCACGTCATTGCGAGCGAAGCGCGGCAATCTCATACAATGGAATCAGTCTGTTAGAGATTGCCACGTCACTTCGTTCCTCGCAATGACGAATTAATCAGAGCCTCCTGAGGTTGTTGTATGAATATAAGCCCCGAAGGGGGGTGTTTATATGCCAGGTCCCACGTACAAAAACAGTAAACTTCCCTTCAGGTGTCGCATGTTATGCGTCTCCCTGGTCGGTGGTTCGCTTGTGCTGGCACTTATTTATATCATCTATTTCATGGGTTATATCTCCACTGAAACAGCTTTATGGGCAGCAGCTGGTGTATTTATTGTAGCTGCTCTCTATGAGTCTTTTCTGTTATCCCTGATCACAAGGCACATGCTCAAGCGTGTCAACGAAGATTCAGAAAAGCCATAGACTCTGCGCATTTGCTGGCGCCTTCCGGCACCATTGGTTATTCTGACTAACCTGAAACCTGGAACAGGTTGCCCGAAGCAGGAAGAGGATGCGGCAAGCCCTGAATCTGATACTGGTCAGCGTACATGGATTAATACGCGGGCACGACCTTGAACTCGGCCGCGATGCGGATACCGGGGGGCAGACGCTGTACGTAGTGGAACTGGCACGTGCACTGGCACAGCACCCCGATGTTGCCAGTGTCGATCTGCTCACGCGGCGGATCGAAGATCCTGACCTGTCGACTGACTATGCGAATGCCGTCGAACCCCTGGGCGATGGT
>JALVCM010000112.1 GCA_027010005.1 Thiohalobacter sp. | reverse complement strand
ATCAGCTCGACGTCGGTGGGATTTCGGCCCAGCGCCGTGAAGCTGTCCACCAGATAATCGATTTCGTCACCGGACAGGGCCAGTCCCAGTTCCCTGTCAGCCGCCAGTAATGCCTCACGCCCGCCCTGGAGAATATCCACCCGGGTCAGTGGTGCGGGTTCGGCATGACTGAACAGTGCCTCGGCATCCCCTTCCCGGGTCAGTACCGACTCGGTCATGCGGTCGTGCAGTAATGCCAGCAGTGACTCCAGCCTATCATCGTCGAGGGCGGCGCCTGTCTCGGTATCCAGGTCAAAACGGATACCACGCTCGATGCGTGCCACGTTCAGCAGGCCGCAATTATGGGCGATATCGGTTGCCTTGCTCGACCAGGGCGAGATAGTGCCAAGGCGTGGCACCACCCAGAAGCGGTGTGTTGACGCCCTGTCGCTGGAAGCACTACCACCCAGCAACTGTTCGAGTACCTGTAACTCGTCGGGTGTCAGGTCCTGTTCAAGCTCCACAAAATGGACATAACAGGCATCCAGCGCGGTAACGCCGGCAGCGATCTGCCGCACACGATCGAGCAATTTACGGATTCGGAAGGACGAAAAGGCAGGTGCGCCAGCAAGCTGCAACATGGGCTTTCCCGGTCAAAAAGAAAGCACGCTATGATACGGGATGGCCGGGGAGTGGTACAGCCGCGAGCCAGCCGGCCGGTGACTTTTATCAGACCTTGAAACGGCCCACGACAGTTTTCAGCCGTACGGCCGTATCGGTCAGCTCTGACAATTCCTCACTGCTGGCCGACATCAGATCAGCATTCTCGGTTTCCGTGGCGGACAGGGTCTCTACGTTACTGGCAATTTCCTGGCTGGCCTGGGACTGCTCGCGGGCAGCCTGGGCAATTTCCACCACCATGTCATTCATCAGGTTGACACTTTCTGTCATGCTGGAAATCACCCGCCTGGCATCAGAAACCGTACTCGAGACCGAACCACCGGCCTCGGCCACCTGCTGCATCGTTGCAACCAGTGCCTGGCTGGACTTGCGATTACTATCGAGTAATTCGTGAATACTGGCCGTGGACTGCTGGGTCTTGGATGCCAGCTGGCGTACCTCGTCAGCTACCACGGCAAAACCGCGCCCGGCCTCGCCCGCACGTGCCGCCTCGATGGCGGCATTCAGCGCCAGCAAATTGGTCTGTTCGGCAATTTCATTGATCACCCCGACCATGGCTTCCATGGTACGCCCTTTTTCCTCGATTGTTGCAACGCTTTCCTGCAACCGTTGGACCTCGGTTTCCATGACCCCTGCCTTACTCGCCATTTCATGCATGGCTGCATTCCCTTCACCGGCTTGCTGGTGTGCTTTCTCGGCCTCGCCAGCCGCCATTTCAGCATTACGTGCGATATCTGCACTGGTGGCTGACATTTCTTCAGTAGCAGCCGCCGTGCCGCGTATCCGCTCCGCCGCTTCAGTTACATTCGCATGTACGATACCGATACGCTCGCTGGATTGCTGTGCACTACCCAGCACTTGCTCGGAGACAGCGGCAATCTCCAGCATCATTTCCTGCATACTCGCCATCATCTGGTTGAAATAGCCTGATGCCTGTCCCAGCTCATCCTTCGAGGCAAGTCGTGCACGCTGGGTCAGGTCCCCTTCGCCTTTCGCCATATCTTCGAGGATGTCCCGCAGGCGCAGGATCGGAGAAACCACCTGCTGCCCGACCAGCATCGATACACCGACACCGATAACAAGTGCTATCCCCAGCAGGATCGCAATAAACGAGGTACTGCCATGCAGGTCGTCCAGCACGTCACTGCTGGCGCTGACGGCAAGCTGGCGTTGCCCCTCGACCATACCATCCAGCTCATGGTTGATTTCGGCCAGGAGCGGTGAAATTTCGTTACGGATGAGACTGACATCTGTACGCCACCCGCCTTCTGCGGCAATTTTCTTCAGCTCGTCGAGAGCGACCAGGAACTTTTTCTTCAGGTCAATAAAACGTGCCAGGCCGTCTTCCTGCTCAAATGTCAGTTCGTCTCCGTAAGTAGCCAGCTTCTCGATCTTCTGGTCGGCAAGCGCATTGTAAAGCTCAATTTCCTTCAATGCGCGTTCACCACGGAAGGCGATATAGGCACGCACCCCGTTCATCACATTGGCCCAGGCATAGCGCAGCTCATGAATTTCATTAAACAACACCCTTCGCCTGGTGCTTGCCTCTTCATCAAATTCACTGCCAATCATTTCGCCGGTAATCTGTAACATCTGCTGACTGACAGGATTCAGATTCTGCGCCGCATAACTCACACCAGCCAGATTAGCCACATCGTCTTCCACCAGCGCTATCATACGATCCCGGTAGGCAGCAAAGCGTTCAACGAGGGTAGTGAGGTGGGCAACACGATCCACCAGCCCGGGATTGTTCTGTCCGTTGGCCAGCGTTGTCAGATCCGACATGGCCACCTCGACCTGTTCCAGTGACTCACCGTATTCCACCCGGCTGGCATTTTCTCCAGTGAGCAAAAAAACACCCAGTGCGGCCGAAGCCTGTGCCAGTGAACGTGACAATGTCTGGGATGCCAGCATGGTGGGCTGCACATCTTCTACTACGCGACTGAATTCGTCCTCGATCTGAAACAGACTGCGCCAGGAAACTGCAGATACGGCCACAGTCAGCGCCAGTAATACACCAAAACCACCCCATACCTTGCTACGAATGGATAATCCGGAAAGGAATTCAAGTTTCACTTTCTCAAGCCTCGCTCTGTAAATCACAGTGCAGCATGAATCACTTGCTACAGGGGCGTATCAATGATGTGTATCAATTCATACGGTTTAGTGGCAGATCTCTGCAAATCTTGAATCCATGCAGCGATAAACCAACTTGATTTACAAGAGGTTTTTCCAGGGGACACCGACCAGCTGGTCGGCTATGTGGATATCGGCAGGCTGTCCGCCGAGCGCACGCTCCACATGCTCACGCGCCAGGTCAGGATGATTGTTCTTTTCACTCAGGTGCGCAGCGACCAGCAGCTTCAGCCGCCCAAGATCAAGCCGGCCGAGCAGGTCGGCCGCCTGGCGATTGCTCAGGTGGCCAAAATCGCCGCCGACACGAGCCTTGAGGCCCGGTGGGTACGGACCGTCCGCGAGCATACCCGGATCATGGTTGAACTCGAGGATCAGGGCATCGACCCCCTCCAGTGCCTCCACCATGTGGCGGGTAATGCTTCCTGTGTCTGTCAACAGCCCCAGCCGGTGCTGGCCATCGGAAAACACGAACTGGCAGGGCTCGCGGGCATCGTGTGGAACGGGGAAGGGCTGAATATCCATATCGCCAATACGAAACGACCGGTGACTGTTGAAAAGGTTCAGCTCAGCAACCTCACCACCCTGGTGCACGGCTTCGGTACCCGGTGTCATCCATACCGGCGTGCCATAACGTCGTGAGTATCGGGCAACACCGGAAATATGGTCACTGTGCTCATGCGTCACCAGAATCGCGTCGATACTGTCCGGCGCAACCTCGAGCTGCTGCAGGCGTTTTTCGGTTTCCTTACAGGAAAACCCGCAATCGATCATCAGGCGTGTGGCGCCTGCCTCAACCAGGGTTGCATTACCGTGACTGCCACTACCCAGTGAGGCAAAGCGCATCGCTTATCTCAGTTCCTCGTAGAGCAGCTTCAGGATACGTACCGGGGTGACTGTGGTCTCGGCTTCACCCTTTTCGTTGAGCACCATCACACGGGTATCGGCCCCGTCATCGACCAGTTTGATCTGGTAGGTGGTCACCTGGTCAGTTTTATCATCTGACCAGAATGCCAGTTTCGACAGGAAGCCCTTTTTCTGGTGTTTCAACGGATCGTTGTAACGCACATAGTAGATACCTGCCGAACGATCCCGGTCCTCGACAGCAAAATCGACCCGGTCAAGTGTGATACCGACACGGCGCCAGGCCTGTGGGAAGCTGTCGTGTATCACCAGCACGGGTTGTCCATCACCCTGTTTGGTCAGCTCTGCCTTGTCAGGCGCAGGTTGTTGCGGGGCGAGCAGTTGCTCGGCGCGCCGTGGGGAGGCACCCAGGTAAACCATCATCTGCTTGAGCATTTCCGATTCCAGGCCCGGGTCGCTGGGGCGCGGCTCCCAGACGGTGGTCTGGATTTCATCTGTGGCGCCTTCCAGTTTTTCCTGCAGGCCCTTGTGGGTGATATAGATCTCGGTGGTCCCCGGCTTCTCGCCTGTCTCCAGGCGCATACGGTAACGATCGCGCAATGAAGATGAGTAGGCATTCTGGAACACACGGCTGATGGTGTTGCGAATAATATCGCCCGGTGCTTCCACACGGCTGTCCACCCAGTCGGTTTCCAGTATGCCGAGCTTCGGGTTCTCACGACGAATCAGGAAGCCAGCATCCAGCCAGA
>JALVCM010000111.1 GCA_027010005.1 Thiohalobacter sp. | reverse complement strand
ACCGGCTTGGCACTGACGGTTACGCCGTTAATTTTCTTTTCAACCTTCGCGTTCATGTTTCACCGTTTTTGTTTTTTATTACAAAACCGAGCAAGCGATGTGCCACCTGCTGTAATGCTTTGAAATATAAAGATGCTCGGGGATATGGCTTTATTCCGTCCGGCGACAGGTTGGGGACGGCGTAAAGAAACCCAACAGCAGTGCCCGGGAACTACCGGGGCAGGTTATCCCAGTAGATTGATATTTATATATTTTTCTGGATAGCGGTCAGACTGGGCAAAGCGTCAGAAATATCGACATTTGCCACTCGTTCGGCAGCCGGGAGGACGGCGGCGCACAGAAAGGGCATAATCATCCAATCGCCGGTCCGGCGGCAAAAAAAGTCCTATGTACGAACAACATTTCGGCCTCACAGAACGCCCGTTTTCCATCGCGCCCGATCCGCGTTTTCTCTATATGAGTCAACAGCATCGGGAGGCACTGGCACACCTGTTGTATGGTGTCGGGGAAGGCGGCGGTTTTGTTCAGTTGACCGGTGAAGTGGGTACCGGCAAGACCACCATTTGCCGTTGTCTGCTGGAACAGGTGCCGGATCATGTCGACGTGGCATTGATTCTCAACCCGCGTGTCAGCGCAATAGAACTGCTGGCCAGTCTGTGTGATGAACTGGGCCTTGACTATGCGCGGGACACCGACAGTATCAAGGCGCTCACCGATCTGCTGAATGCCCACTTGCTCGAAACCCATGCACAGGGCCGGCGCACGGTACTCATTATTGATGAGGCACAGAACCTCGACGCCGATGCGCTGGAACAGGTTCGCCTGCTGACCAACCTCGAAACCACGCGCGAGAAACTGTTGCAGATTGTGCTTATCGGTCAGCCGGAACTGCGTAGCCTGTTGGCACGGGAAGACCTGCGCCAGCTGTCACAACGTATCACGGCGCGTTATCACCTGGACCCGATTCAGCGCAATGAAACGGCGGCCTATATCCGGCACCGCCTGCAGGTATGCGGCGCTACCGAAACGCTGTTCAACGATGCCGCCATCGACATGGTACAGAAGCTTTCCGGTGGTGTGCCGCGCCTGATCAATGTCATGTGCGACCGTGCCATGCTGGGTGCGTATGTCGAGGGCAAGCGCAAGATTGATACAGCGATTGTGGTGCGTGCTGCCAGTGAAGTGCTGCCGGAAGAAGGACTCGACGCACCCGCCGGCAACACCTGGTGGCGCTGGCTGGCGGCCGCCGTGGTGGCGGTTTTCGTGGTGGCATTTAGTATGGGTTACTGGCAGGTGCCGCCACGCGATGGCGCCGTGCTGGCCTCAGACCCGACAGGTAAAGCTGATGGACTTGCTGTGCCGGCGAAAAAGGAACGGGAAGCAGCGTCCCGGCCAGAAGCTGTTACTGTCAGACCGGTTGAAACGGCTGGCAGTACAGGCACAGCGACTGCTCCGTCCGGGACAGTCGGGGTGATGGCGGTGGATGCTGCCCGCCTTTCTGACAGCGGGGTGGATCTGCTGGAACAGCGACTGGCGACGGCCAGTCCCGCCGCCGCGTCGAAGGCCTGGTCCGGCTTGTTCGGGTTATGGGGGATGCAGTCCACTGCCAGAACAGACGCACAGGCCTGTGCAGCGGCACCGGCGGTCGGTTTGCGCTGTCTGCAGGGTGGTGGAAGCCGGGCAGTATTGCAGTATTACGACCGGCCCGCGGTGCTGTTACTGGTCGGCCCCGGTGGACGCAGGGTGCCGGTGTTGTTACAGGAAATTCGTGGTGACCGGGCGCGGTTGCAGATCGATGGACAGCGCCTTGACGTTCCCGTGGAAGCGATGGAACAACACTGGTTTGGTGAATACCGTCTGTTATGGAAGACGCCGCCGGGAGGCAGTCCGGTATTGCGCCCGGGTGATCGTAACCCCGACGTGAAATGGCTGCGGGAAAAGCTCAAGCAGGCGTCCGGCCTGTCTTCCATTGCGCCGGATCCTCTGTATTTCGATGAAGGTCTGAAAAGCCTGGTACAGGACTTCCAGCGCAGCCATGAATTGAATGCCGATGGTGTGGTTGGTGCCAGGACATTTATCCACCTGAATAATCTTTCCCGGCAGCCGACAGTGCCGCGTCTGGGCATTGTTACCGCGCAGTAGGACCCCATGTCATACATACTCGAGGCATTAAAGAAGGCAGAACACGACCGTGAGATCGGGCAGGTGCCGCGTATCGACAGCGAGCACGAGCCCGCAGCCAGACGTTTGTCGTCACGCTGGGTGACGGTCGTGGTGCTGGTCCTGTTGATCAATGCCAGCCTGCTGCTGGTGCTGTTCTGGCCGGATGCGCCGCAGCCGGTGAAGTCACACCCACTTACCGCCAGATCGGCAGTGGAGCCGGCGCACACGGTCAGCCCCGCGGTTGTACCGGAGCGTCGCAGCGACCGGGTTGTTGATCACGGCCCGTCGACAGCCCCCCCCGTAGCTGTGTCCGGTCCTCCCGCCGTTGCAATACATCCCCCGGCTGCTGTCACGCCTGCTGTTGTCGAGCCACCACTACAGATCCCCGAGGTTGCCGTGACACCACCACGGCCTGTCGTGACAGCTGTCACGCCCCGGGCAGGGGAGTTCGAGAATTTGCCGGTCTGGCCACAGGTGCCGGAATATATTCTGCAAAAACTGAACCGTGGCCTGCGACTGGATGTCCATGTGTACAGTGAGAAACCGGAAGATCGCTTTGTCCTGGTCAACCTGCAAAAATATCGGGAAGGTGAACAATTACAGGAAGGGCCCGTGTTGGACGCCATAACACCTGATGGCATCGTGTTGTCATTACAGGGGCACAGGTTCCTGGTTCAGGCGCAGTAAGATTACACTCAGGCAACTACAATCCATGTTCAGAAATTTCCTTCGGTCGTGCCTGGCGGGCAGTTTATGTCTAGCCGGCCTCTCTGTTCAGGCACAGGGGCACATAGCGCACGTTTCCGCCGAGCAGCTGATTATCCGGCTGCACGACGACGGTGTGCGTAAAGGTGCCACGGTCGGCTCCGGCGATGCTGTTCCGCAGTTGAGCCTGCCAGACGGGCGACAGCTCGACTTCGTGCGTTCCATGGCTGATGGAAGTCTTGTCGTGCGGTTGCCCGGCGGTGTCAGCCGTGAAGAGGCGGCTGCACTGGTCGCACAGCTGGTGCAGGACCCGGCAGTGGAAGCCGCACAGGTCGATAAACGTGTGTACCCGGCTTTTGTGCCAAATGACACTGAATATTCAAGCCAGTGGCATCTGTTCGAAGATACGGCCGGCATGCGCATGCCGGCGACCTGGGACCAGAGTACCGGTTCTTCCGGTGTGGTGATTGCCGTGGTGGATACCGGTGTTCTGCCGCATGCCGACCTGGATATGGGACGCATATTGCCCGGTTACGACTTCATCAGTGATGAGTTCACAGCCAACGACGGAGGCCCCCGGGATGCAAATCCAGCTGACCCTGGGGATGCTGTTGTTGCTGATGAATGTGGTGCGGGTGAGCCAGCCGATGACAGTTCCTGGCACGGGCTTGCGGTTATGGGCGTGATGGCAGCAACCTCGGATAATGGCAGTGGTATCACGGGTATCGATTTTGCCGCCCGGATTCTGCCCGTGAGGGTGCTGGGCAAGTGTGGTGGTTTTGTATCGGATATTGTCGATGCCATTCGCTGGTCAGCCGGACTCTCCGTGGCAGGCGTGCCGGATAACCCAACGCCTGCGAAAGTCATCAATCTCAGCCTGGCAGGTGATGGTGCCTGTTCACCACAGGAACAGGCGGCCATTGATGATGCCGTGGCGGCGGGTGCCGTCGTGATTGTCGCGGCAGGCAACGAGGGCCTGGACGTGGCCAATTTCAGTCCTGCCAATTGCCGCAATGTACTGACTGTCGGGGCCGTTGCACGAGACGGCAGTATTGCCTCCTATACCAACCGCGGTGAAGAAGTCGATCTGGCGGCGCCGGGTGGTGATGGCCCCAGTTTCACCGATGATGTACTGACATTATGGAATGATGGCACCATAGCGCCAGGTGCCGATGTGCTGGCCTATATAGAAGGCACCAGCTTTACTGCTGCCGAGGTGTCTGCGGTCGCTGCGCTGATGCTGGCGGTGAACGGGACACTCGATCCGGCCAGCGTGCGCGATATTCTGCGCGCCACAGCACGGAGTTTCCCGGATTCCAGTTGCAACACCAGCAAATGCGGGCAGGGTATTGTGGATGCCAGCGCCGCCCTGGCGGGCGCAGCTGACCCGGCGTCTGTGGTCTCCGGCGGCGGTTCGACAATTGGCAGCAGCAATGGCGGCGGTGGCGGCGGTTGCGTTGCTATGAAAGAAGCACAACGCTCCGATCCCCTGCTGCTCTGGCTTGCTGCTGTTGCCATGATTGGTCTGCGGCGACGTAACCGCTAG
>JALVCM010000110.1 GCA_027010005.1 Thiohalobacter sp. | reverse complement strand
ACAGGCTGGCGTGCCCGCTCGGGAAAGAATAGCTCATCAGCGAGGTGTCGAGCAGCGGCGGGCGTGCAACCGCGGTGTGCAGTTTCAGTGTCCAGGTGAGCAGGGCAACGGCAGCCACGGTAATGACCCAGTGCAGCGCCATGCGCCAGTCGCGGCGCCATACCAGCCACAGGCTTAACAGCAGGGTGAAGCTGTACAGTACGACGCTGTCACCCAGTTCGGTAACCATCACCATCAGGCGGTCACCCAGCGGGCTGCGCAGTGATTGCAGTGCATTGAATACGTACAGGTCAACGTTGGATAACAGGCCGCCACTGGTGATGTGGCTCGGGATAATGAACCAGGCCCAGCTGGCGACAAGCAGCAGCCCGGTAAGCACTGACATGCCACGTGCCTCGGGGTGCTCCGGATCCAGCAAGGCGGCCGTCATGGGTTCGACCATGGGGTGCCGGCGTGACCAGGCCAGGATACGCATCTGCACACTTTCGGCGTGTGGCTGGAAACTGCGCACAATGCGCCGCACCAGCCACCAGGAGAACCACAGCAGGGCGAGCAGAATAATCAGCAGCAGCGCCAGCCGCCCGGCAATTTCCGCCGCCACGCCCAGTGATGCGCCAAACAGCATACCGGGGAGGATATAGGCCGGCGCCCACAGGATGGCAGACAGGGTGTTGACGGCAAAGAAGCGTGATGGTGGCATGTCGAGCATACCGGCCACGGCGGGAAGCAGGGGGCGGACCGGGCCGACAAAACGTGCCAGGACTACGCTCTTTCCGCCATGACTGTGAAAGAAATCAACCCCGCGGCTGATCATGGTCGGGTATTTCCGGAACGGCCAGATGACCCGCAATTGCTGGTGGTAGTGCCGGCCGATGAGGTAGCTGATGCCATCACCGAGTACCGCGCCGGCCGCCGCCCAGACCAGGGTCGGGTAGAGCGACATGCCGCCGGCCACAATGATGGCGCCAATCCCGAACATGACGACCGTGCCGGGCACGAACAGCCCGACCACCAGCAGGGATTCCAGTGCTGACACCAGTAATACGATAAAGCCCGCCCAGTTGGGGTGGGCCTGCATCCAGGCCAGCAGTTGGGTAAACAGGTTTTCCATGTCTTGGCGTCAAGTAGCCTGTTGTTTATTTGCCTGTTCCGTCATTGCGAGCGCAGCGCGGCAATCTCTGTCAGTTTGGTGGCAGACTCAAAAAGATTGCCGGGATATTTGGGGTCAGAGTAAAAACTGGAAAACAGTTTTTACTCTGACCCCAAATATCCAAATATCCGCTGCGCTCGCAAGGATGACGAGGGTGGTCATTTTTTCAGGACAGTCCTGCAAAAGCCCGTTCAGCGGCATCCAGTGTCGTGTTGATGGCGTCGTCATCGTGCGCGGATGAAACAAAACCGGCCTCGAAGGCGGAGGGCGCAAGGTAAACACCCTGTTCCAGCATGGCGTGATAAAATGCCTTGAAACGCTCCAGATCGCAGGCATTCACACCGGCAAAATCACTGACCTGTTCAGCCTCGCTGAAGAACAGCCCGAACATGCCGCCGACCTGGTTACTGGTCAGCGGGATGCCGGCACTGGCGGCACGAGTCTTCAGTCCCTCGACAAGTTGTCTTGCGCGCTGGTCGAGTCCGTCGTGGAAGCCGGGCTGTTGCACCAGTGCCAGGGTTGCCAGCCCGGCGGCCATGGCGACCGGGTTACCCGACAGGGTGCCGGCCTGGTAGACCGGGCCGGTGGGGGCAATGTATTCCATAATGTCACGACGCCCGCCGAAGGCCCCGACCGGCAGGCCACCGCCGACGACCTTGCCGAGTGTGGTCAGGTCCGGCGTGATACCGTAGCGCTGTTGCGCACCGCCGGGTGCGACACGGAAACCCGTCATGACCTCGTCGAAGATCAGTACGCTGCCATGCTGGTCGCAGACGTCACGCAGGGTCTGCAGAAAGCCATCAGCCGGCGGGATGCAGTTCATGTTGCCGGCGACGGGTTCGACAATAATGGCGGCTACCTGGTCGCCGATGTCCGTAAAGGCGCTGCGGACCTGTTCGGCATCGTTGTAGGTCAGTGTCACGGTGTGTTTTGCGAGGTCGGCCGGCACGCCGGGTGAGGTTGGTACGCCGAGTGTCAGCGCGCCGGAGCCGGCCTTGACCAGCAGGGAGTCCGAATGGCCGTGGTAGCAGCCCTCGAACTTGACGATTTTATCGCGCTCGGTAAAGCCACGTGCAAGACGGATAGCGCTCATGGTGGCTTCGGTGCCGGAACTGACCATGCGTACCAGTTCCAGCGACGGCACCATGCGGCACAGCAGTTCCGCCATCCGGGTTTCGATTTCGGTGGGTGCGCCGAAGCCAAGCCCGTTGGCTGCGGTTTCCTGTACGGCACGTACCACGTCGGGGTGACAGTGACCGGCGATCATCGGCCCCCAGGAGCCGACGTAGTCAACATAGCGCCGGTCATCTGCATCATACAGCCAGGCACCTTCGCCTCGCGTGAAAAAGACCGGGTCGCCACCCACGCCCCTGAATGCACGTACCGGTGAGTTGACGCCCCCGGGGATGACTTTCTGTGCCTGTTTAAAAAGTTGTTCTGACTTGCTCATGTCCTGTTTTCCCTATGCTGCAAATACTGCCTGGTAACGGTGTGCTGCTGCACGCACATCGGCGGCGGCAAAGACATCCTGCACCACGGCCAGCAGATCGGCGCCGGCCTGCACCAGGGCGGCCCCGTTGTCTGCAGTGATACCGCCGATGGCGGCCACCGGTATGTCAAGCTCGCGGCGTGCCTGTGTCAACAATGCCGGTGTTGCCGCGACGGCATCCGGCTTTGTCCGCGAGGTAAAAAAGCGGCCAAACGCAATATAGTCCGCACCGGCCTTTGAGGCCCGTTGTGCCAGTGCCCACTGGTTGTAGCAGGAGACACCAATAATGGCTTCGTCACCCAGTTGTTCACGTGCCCTGTCAATTGCTGTGTCATCGTGGCCGAGGTGTACACCGTGTGCCCCGATGTTCACGGCCAGTGCCACATCGTCGTTGATGATCAGTTTTGTACCGAGTGCGTTGCACAGCTCAACAAGTGAGCCAGCCTGCTGTTCCCGCAGCGCCGGGTCATTCGACTTGTCCCGGTATTGTACCAGTACCGCGCCGCCTTCGATGGCTTGCCGTACGCGTGTGACCAGCTGTTCGGCAGGCTGCAGGCGCGCATCGGTAATGACATAGAGTCCCCGCAAGTCACCCACCGTTATTGGCGTGCTGCGCTCTTGATGAACTTCTCCCGTACTGCAGGAGCGGGCTTGCCCGCGAACAATCCATGCAACGGCTGGTTCGCGGGCAAGCCCGCTCCTACGGGAAGAACCGTTCGTCCCGGATTCGTGACCGCGATACGGGGTGACGTGCCCACAATGACGTGCCTTGTTGTTTGTGATGACGGGCTCAATCCTGTTCCTCTCTCGCCCAGAACAGGCGGTTGGGCAATTGCTGGCCCATCCCGATGCGATAGCCTTCGGCCAGTGTTTGCCAGGTATATTCCTGGGCTTCGTGAATGGCCGAGAAGGGTTCCATACCCTGTGCCAGCAGCCCGGCGATACTGGCAGCCAGGGTGCAACCGGAGCCATGGAATTCTCCCTCCAGCCGGTCCCAGTCGAATGTCTCGATCAGGCGGTGGTTGCTGTACAGTGAATTGACCACGGTCGGCGTGTTTTCGTGGGTGCCGGTAATCAGGACAAATTCGGCGCCCTTGTCGAGTAGTGCCATGGCACAGGCGCTGAGTGAGTCGGCTTCAGGCGCCAGCAGGCGGGCCTCATTACTATTGGGCGTCAGGACGGTGGTCTGGGGCAGAATCAGTTCGTTGATGGCATCGACGACATCCTCGTCTGCCAGCAGGGTGCCGCCACCGGTCGCCAGTACCGGGTCGGTTACCACAGGGATTTCAGGGTAATCGTCGAGTATGGCGTGTATGGCCTCGATGGCCTCGGTACTCGTCAACAGGCCCAGTTTAAAGACGCTGACGGGGATATCCTCGAGTACAGCGCGTGCCTGCTCGGCGATCAGTGTCCCGTCCAGTGGCGTGTAGCCAATCACATCCTGGGTGTCCTGGATGGTCAGCGTGGTAATCACCGGTGTGGTATGGCAGCCGTGACTGATCAGTGCCTCGATGTCCGCCTGTACGCCAGCGCCACCGCTGGGATCATTACCGGAGAAAACCATGACGACCGGGACAGGGCTGCTCTGGGTCATCATGCCTGTGTCACCGGTCGGCTGGTCTGTACTCTGTGTTGCGGGGTGCTAACGCGTTGCTGCATGAGCTTTTACCTTGCTTCGGGCAGGTTATTGTAGCACTGCAACCGGCTGTTGTGGCTCGACTTGCAGCGGTATTATGCAGGCCTGGATTTCAAGGCAGGAGTGCGTCGATGAACGAATACAAGCGCTGG
>JALVCM010000109.1 GCA_027010005.1 Thiohalobacter sp. | reverse complement strand
GGGCGCCAACCCGGATAATATTTTCATGGTCGACCGCAAGGGCATCATCCGTACCTCGCGCAGCGACCTGAATCGCTACAAGCAGGAATTTGCCGTCGATACGCAACGCGAAACCCTGGCTGATGCCATGCGCGATGCCGACGTGTTCATCGGCGTATCCGGCCCCGACCTGGTGAGCGAAGCCATGCTCGCCAGCATGGCCGAAAAACCGATCGTGTTTGCCCTTTCCAACCCGGATCCGGAAATCAGCCCGGTGCTTGCACACAAGGTACGCGATGACATCATTATGGCCACCGGGCGCAGTGACTACCCCAACCAGGTCAATAACGTGCTGGGCTTCCCGTTTATTTTCCGTGGTGCGCTGGATGTGCGTGCCCGCGCCATCAATGAGGCCATGCAGGTGGCAGCCGTTGAAGGCCTGCGTGCCCTGACACATGAACCGGTCCCGGGAGAAATTCTCGAGGCCTATCGCAAGGACCACATGGCGTTCGGCCCGGACTATATTATTCCCAAGCCGTTCGACCCGCGCCTGATGGATTTTGTCCCGCCGGCCGTGGCACAGGCCGCGATTGACTCGGGCGTGGCACGCTGCGGTTTCCCGAAACACTACAAGCCGGCACCGCACCTGTAGCCTTAGACCTGACTTCCCGTGCGAGTTAACCTGTCATTGCGAGCGCAGCGCGGCAATCTCTTTAATTCCTGCGCCAGACTGACGGAGATTGCCGCGCTTCGCTCGCAATGACGGGGGTACTGGATACTATGGGCATATTGTCTCAACCAGCGTTGCAGACTTCGTTGCACGTTCACGCGCTTCCTCGACTGACTCGCCACGGGCCAGCGCCACGCCCATGCGACGTCGCTGAAACGCTTCCGGTTTACCGAACAGGCGTAAATCAGTGCCCGGTACGGCAAGTGCCTGGTCGATCCCGGCAAAGGCAATACCCTTTGCATCCATGCCGCCGTAAATGACCGCGCTGGCACCGGCATTGCGCAACGAGGTATCGACCGGCAGCCCCAGGATGGCGCGGGCGTGTAACTCGAACTCGTTCTGCCACTGCGTCACCATCGTCACCATACCGGTGTCATGGGGGCGGGGACTGACTTCACTGAACAACACCTCGTCACCGGCAATGAACAGTTCCACCCCGAACAGGCCACACCCGCCAAGACTTTCTGTCACGGCACGAGCAATGCCCTTCGCCCGTTCCAGCGCAACCTCACTCATCGCCTGCGGCTGCCAGCTCTCGACATAGTCACCCTGCTTCTGGATGTGACCGACCGGGGCGCAAAAGGCTGTTTCGATATCACCTGATGCGCCTATGGCGCGTACCGTCAGCAAGGTGATTTCATAATCGAAACGCACCAGCGCCTCGACAATCACCCTGCCACGGTCGACACGTCCGCCGGATTTTGCATAGTCCCAGGCGCTGGCAAGCTCGTTCTTATCCTGCACCAGCGACTGCCCCTTGCCGGAGGAAGACATCACCGGCTTGATAATACAGGGATAGCCGATACCCCCATCAATGGCGGCCACCAGTTCATCAAGGCTTTCTGCAAACGCGTAGGCCGAGGTCGGCAAACCAAGTTCTTCGGCGGCCAGCCGGCGTATGCCTTCGCGGTTCATGGTCAGTTGTACCGCACGCGCTGTGGGGATGACCCGCGCCAGTCCGTCATGTTCGATATCGGCCAGTGCCTCGGTCGCGATGGCCTCGATTTCCGGCACAATAATATGCGGCCGTTCTTTTTCAATCAGCGCCCGCAGTGCAACGCCGTCCGTCATGTCGATGACATGTGCACGGTGCGCGACCTGGTGTCCCGGTGCATTGGCATAACGGTCTACCGCGATGACTTCGACACCAAGACGTTGCAGGGCAATAATTACCTCCTTGCCCAGCTCACCACTACCAAGCAACATCACCCGGGTTGCCGTTGCCGATAAGGGAGTACCGACTTTTATCATGGGGATCAATCCGCCTCGTTCAGCAAAAGCTCGACGTCCTGGAGTGAAGCACGGCGCATCGGTTTGCCATCGACCGGGCTGCGCGGTGCCTCCCTGCGCCCCTCACTCGGGAACACCGTCAACTCCACCGCGTGCTCTCCGGCCCGGAAACCAAAGACCGGGAATTCCTGTGTTTCGTCACCACCCAGCTTAAAGCGTTTCAGTTTACTGTCATAGGGGATCTTTTGTTCCATCAGGAACAAGGCGACCTGTTCCGCTGTATCGGCAAACAGGTGCAGGTTGATATCCGAATGAGGGCCGGCCGTACCATTCAGCACCGAACCCACCAGCCGCGGACTGAAATCCGCCAGGAAGCGCATGGCCTGTGTGGCACTGGCACGCAGCTCCGCCAGCTGCCCGGCCTGTTCACTGGCATGGAACAGACGATGATAGGACGCCAGCGCCTCTTCCACTTCGGTGTTACGCGGCATGTTACGCGTATCCGGGGCGCCGAGGTGCCGTGCCGCCTTGCGTTTGGCGACGTAGAAATCGGTAATGCCCTGTTCCGCCATCAGGCGCGCGGCCTCCTGCGCGATACGTATCCGCATTTGCATGGCCTTGCCCGAAGCTGTTGTTCTTGCCATGTTCAGAATAACGGCTCTGCTGAACGGTCCGTGGACTCGCCCGCCTCACTGGCCGCGGCCGGCTGGCTGTACTGGCGGGGCACATACTCGGGACGGAAGATTTCAAAAATCCCGCCACTCTGTCCGGGTGGCATGCGCAGGCCGGTCCTGGGGTCGATACGCACACTGACAAGGCCCGGCGGCTGGGGCAGTACCGATTCCGGCACACCCTTCAGGGCCTGGCCCATATAAGACACCCACATGGGCAGGGCGGCACGGCTGCCGGTTTCACCGTTGCCCAGCGGCTGCACCCGGTCATACCCCACCCAGACGGTTGTCACCAGCGCTGTATTGAAGCCACAGAACCAGGCATCACGCTGGTCGTTGGTGGTGCCGGTCTTGCCGGCCAGATCCTTGCGGCCCAGCGCCATGGCGCGGCGGCCGGTACCCCGGCGCACGACATCCCGCATCATCGACGTCATCAGGTAGACGTTTGCTGCATCGACCACACGTTCCGCGTAAACAGGTTCGGGCTGTTCGACACCTGCCGCCCTGACCTCCGCTGTTTCCGTTGCAGCATCCTGTTCTTCGGGGTCCGGGCTGTCCTGGGCGGTTTCCTCCTGTGCAGCGGCCTGCGTCAGGCCGTCTGCTTCATCACTTTCCTCACCGGGTTTGCAATTGTCACAGGTCAGGACCGGGCGGGCGCGGAACAGGACCTCGTCGCGTGCATCGCGTATTTCCTCGATGAAAAACGGCTCGACGTAAAAGCCGCCATTGGCCCAGACACTGTAGGCGCGCGCCATCTCCATTGGCGTCGCTGTGCCGCTGCCCAGCGCCAGGGACAGATCCTTTGGAATCTGCTCCGGCCGAAACCCAAAACGTTGTGCATAACGTGCGGCATAGCGTGGCCCGATGGCGCGCAACAGGCGTATGGATACCAGGTTACGCGAACGCGTCAGGGCTTCGCGCATGCGCGTCGGGCCATAAAACTTGCCACTGTAGTTTTCCGGCCGCCAGGTGGTTTCCAGTGACGGGTCATCGAACACCACGGGTGCATCATTAAACAGGCTCGCCACTGTATAACCCTTGTTCAAGGCGGCGGAATAGATAAAGGGTTTAAAACTGGAGCCGGGTTGCCGCTGTGCCTGTACCGCCCGGTTAAACTTGCTGAGATAAAAATCAAACCCGCCGACCATGGCCTGCAAGGCGCCATCCCGGGGCCGGACCGATACCAGCGCACCGGATACGTTGGGCAACTGTGCCAGCCGCCAGCGACCTTCCTCGAGCGGCTGGAGGTAAACAATATCGCCACGCGCCAGCACGTCACTGGCCTGTTTGAGTTTGGGGCCACGCTGGTTCACGGTGATATAGCGTCGCGCCCAGGCCAGACCGTCTTCGTCAATCTCGACCGTATTGCCGTCACGCAGGCGCAGTTGCGCCGTCATCCCTTCGAGATTGACCACCAGGGCCGGTTTCAGCGGTCCGTAGGGACGGACATTCTTCAGCAGGCCGGCAACTTGTGTGTCATCGAAATCTTCTGCCAGTTCCACGTGACGCACAATGCCGCGATAACCGTGGCGCTGGTCGTAATCCAGCAGTGCCTTGTCCACCGCCGCGTTGGCCGCACGCTGGCGTCCTGCGTCAATGGTGGTGTAGACATTGTAGCCGGCGCTATAGGCCGCTTCGCCATAGTGGTCCAGCATGTAACTGCGCACCATCTCGGCCACCCAGGGGGCCTGCAGCTCCACCGCTGCCTTGTGTAACGTGGCATTGTCCGGGGCATCCACGGCATCACGGTAGGTATCTGTATCCAGGAAGCCCAGTGAATACATGCGCCCAAGCACATAATTGCGGCGTTGCAGCGCGCGCTTCGGGTTGCTGATCGGGTTATTTGCCGAGGGGGCCTTCGGCAAACCGGCAATCATGGCAATCTGCGGGATGCTGAGCTGGTCGATATCGACCCCGTAATACACCCGCGCCGCCGCACCAATGCCGTAGGCCCGGTGACCGAAGTAGATCTTGTTCAGGTACAGCTCGAGGATTTCCTGCTTGCTCAGGTAGCGCTCGATTTTCAGCGCCAGGAAGATCTCTGTCAGTTTGCGCAGGTAGGTTTTTTCACGGCTGAGGAAAAAATTACGCGCCACCTGCATGGTGATGGTACTGCCACCCTGGCGCTTCTCCCCGGTGCTGATCAAGGTAACCACGGCGCGCAGGATTCCCTGGTAGTCGACCCCCGGATGCTGGAAGAAGCGATCGTCCTCGGTCGCCAGGATGGCATCGATCACGGCCTGCGGTAACTGGTCATAGCGGACCGGCTCGCGATGCTGCTCGCCAAACTCTGCCATCAGCTCCCCGGTCTGCGCATAGACCCGCAGGGGCACCTGCAACTGGACATCCTTCAGGCGCTCGATGGGGGGCAGCTGGGGCGATATATAAAAGAATGCGGCAACAATGACGATAAGCATTGCGGTCGTGAGCGCAAACACTGAAGCCAGCAAAAAGCGCAGAAAACGGGTACGAAGTGTCATAAATTTGGCGGGGATGTGATGGGGTTCAAAATTAAAATCAAAAGGATTCCTAAACTTCAGTATAAAGCGTCCGATACTCTGAATCGAACCCAAGAGGATAAAGAGCACTTGATTGACAATGATTTGGTGTTGCTCTCTAATCCATAACCGTATCAATACACTGCAATTGTAGTGAATTTAAAGGGAAATAACGGTGCAGATCGCGCAACTGTTTACACGGAAAAAACCGCCGGTTGTGGGGCTTGATATCAGCTCCTCCGCGGTAAAATTACTCGAACTCAGCCGAAACGGGAACCGCTACCGCGTCGAAAGCTACGCGGTAGAGCCTCTGCCGCCCAATTCTGTCGTCGAAAAGAACATCACCGACGTGGAAGCCGTGGGCGAGGCGGTCCGGCGCGCGATGAAACGCGCAGGGGCCCATACCCGCAACGCTGCTGTCGCCGTTGCCGGCTCCTCGGTGATCACCAAGGTGATCCCGATGCCGAATAACCTGTCGGATGACGAACTGCACAGTCAGATAGAGATGGAAGCGGACCAGTATGTTCCCTACCCGCTCGAAGAAGTCAGTCTCGACTTCGAGGTACTCGGCCCGTCTGACAACAATCCGGATACGGTTGACGTCCTTCTCGCGGCCTGCCGGACGGAAACGGTCGACATGCGCACAGCCGCCGTGGAAAACGGCGGGCTGGACATCAAGGTGGTCGACGTAGAGGCCTACGCCGCGGAAAATGCCTTCCAGCTGCTCCAGGACCAGGTGCCGGACCACGGCGCCGACAAGACGGTCGCCGTCATCGATGTCGGCTCCACCATGACAACGCTCAATGTCGTCCACGACAGCAAACTCATTTATACCCGCGACCAGGTCTTCGGTGGCAAACAGCTCACCGAGGAAATCATGCGTCGCTACGGCCTGTCCTACGAAGAGGCCGGCATGGCCAAGCGCCAGGGCGGACTGCCGGAAAACTACGAACCCGAGGTGCTGGAACCCTTCAAGGAAGCCATGTGCCAGCAGGTCAGTCGTTCGCTGCAGTTCTTCTTCGGCTCCAGCCAGTACAACAGTGTCGAACAGATTATCCTCGCCGGTGGCAGCGCCTCCGTTCCCGGCATCACTGACCTGTTACAGGAACGACTCGGCGTGGAAACACTGGTCGCCAACCCGTTTGCCTCCATGTCGCTGTCTTCACGCGTGAAGCCACAGTCACTGAGTAATGATGCGCCGGCACTGCTGATCGCCTGTGGACTGGCACTGAGGAGTTTCGACTAATGGCTCATATCAATCTACTCCCCTGGCGCGAAGAACTTCGCAAAGAGAAACAGCAGCAGTTTGCCGTTATCGGCGTTGGCAGCGCTATTGTTGGTGGACTCCTGGTATTGCTGATGCACATGCAGATCAGCGGTCTGATTGACCAGCAGAACAACCGCAACAAGTTTCTCGACACTGAAATTGCCGCACTCGACAAAAAGATCGCCAAAATCAAGGACCTTGAAAAAACCAAGGCCGCCCTGCTGGCACGCATGGATATTATCCAGCAACTGCAGCACAGTCGCCCGCAGAGCGTTCATTTGATGGATGAACTGGTCTACACCCTGCCGGACGGTGTTTACCTGAACTCGATTACCCAGAAAGGTACATCGCTGACCATGAGTGGCATTGCCCAGTCGAATGCCAGGGTATCTGCCTACATGCGCAATATTGATAACTCACAGTGGATCGGAAAGCCACGCCTCGATGTTATCGAAACCAGGGAAGACGACAACCGCCGGACCGCAACCTTTGTGTTGCGTGCCAACCAGATTGCTCCGTCTGAGGAAGCTGCGGAGGAGAAGAGCTGATGGATCTTTCAGAACTCAATGAACTCGACCTGAGCAACATTGCCAACTGGCCATTGCCGGCAAGGGTCTTTGTTATCGCCCTGGTGTTTGCCGGTGTTCTGGCAGCAGGCTACTGGCTGGACATCAAGGACCAGCGCACCCAGCTTGAGAAATCCGAGCGCAAGGAAGTTCAGCTGCGCACGACATTCGAAAACCGTGCACGGAAAGCCGCAAACCTGGAAGCCTACGAACAGCAGCTGGCAGAGATGCGTGAATCTTTCGGTGCCATGCTGCGTCAGCTGCCCAACAAAACCGAAGTGGCGGAACTGCTGGTGGATATTTCCCAGACCGGTCTCGCTGCCGGACTGGAATTTGAACTGTTCAAACCACAGGCCGAGGTGCCAAAGGAATTCTACGCAGAACTTCCGATCAGCATCCGCGTCAAGGGTGACTACCACGAATTCGGTGAATTCGTCAGCGGTATCGCTGCACTGCCGCGTATCGTCACGGTCCATGATGTGAACATTACTGAAAACAAGGAAGAAGGCAAACTGACCATGGACATCCTTGCGAAAACCTATCGTTACCTGGATGAAGAAGAGGAAGGGGGCGCCCAATGAAGAATCACTCACTGGGAAAACTGAATTCACTCGTGCGTTTTGCCATTGCAGGCCTGCTGGCCGGCGGTATCGCGGGTTGTGCCGGAAACAATACCGAAGACCTGCGCAGCTACGTCGACTCGGTCAAATCCAGACAAACTGCCCGGGTAGAACCGCTACCTGAATTCTCGCCTTTTGAAACGCACCTCTATCAGGCCATGAATGCACGTGACCCTTTCACGCCGCCTTCGTACTCAACGCCAAAATCACAGGTTGCGCAAGCTTCGAATGGCGGTATCTCTCCTGACTTCAACCGGCCACGCGAACCCCTTGAGTCCGAGCCACTGGATGGCCTGCGCATGGTGGGAACACTTGGACGTGACGGCATGTCATGGGCCCTGGTACGCATGAGCGACAGCACCATTCACCGCGTCAAACCGGGCAACTACCTGGGCCAGAACCATGGCAAGATTGTCAATATCACGGAATCCGAAGTAGAACTGACCGAGATCGTGCCTGATGGCCTCGGGGGATGGATAGAACGCCAGGCATCACTGGCACTCAGCGAGTAAATGGAGATAAAAACGATGAATGCAATTCACACCATGTGGAAGGATGCCGCGCGAATCGCAACGTGGTCGGCCGCCCATACACTGAACAGGATTTTTATCCTGGGCATGTTGTTTGCCGCCGGTCTGCAGACTGCAGGTGCCGCAGCGCCTGAACTGAACAGTCTCAAAAACATCAATTTTGCAGGACTGCCCGGCAACCAGGTACAAATCACCTTTGAGCTGAAGCAACCTGTCTCCAACCCGGCCAGCTTTACCATCGATAACCCGGCGCGTATTGCTTTCGATCTGCCTGCAACAAAAAGTGAACTTGCCAAGCGTTCACAGACCATCGGCATAGGCCCCGCCAAGAGCGTCACCGCGGTCGAGGTCAAGGGTCGCACCCGTGTAGTACTCAACCTTTTTGAAATGGTGCCCTACGAAACCCGTACCGAAGGCAACAGGATTATTGTCACACTTGGCAGCTCGGGCCAGCGTATTGAAACAGCCGCGCCTGCAAGCACAACTGCCACCTCTGGTAACAGTGCTGCGAGCATCACCCCCACGATTACAGGCATTGACTTCCGCCGTGGTGAACAGGGTGAAGGCCGTGTCATCGTCACACTGTCTGACCCGTCTATCCCGGTCGACATGCGACAGGAAGCCGGAAAGATCGTTCTGGATTTTGCCGGCGCAACGCTGCCGGAAGAGCTGGAACGCCGCCTGGATGTCACCGATTTCGCCACACCGGTGAAACTGGTTGACACCGAAAACAAACGCGACGGCGTTCGCATGGAAATCACACCGATTGGCGAATATGAACACCTCGCCTACCAGAGCGATAACCAGTTTACGGTCGAAGTGCGCGAAACCACCAAGGAAGAAAAGGAACTGGCGAAGAAAGAAGAGTTCGGTTACACCGGCGAGCGCCTGTCCCTCAACTTTCAGGACATCGAGGTTCGTTCGGTCCTGCAGTTGCTGTCTGACTTCACCGGCCAGAATATCGTGGTCAGTGACTCTGTCACCGGCAACCTGAGCCTGCGCATGCAGAATGTTCCCTGGGACCAGGCACTGGATATCGTGCTGAAGACCAAGGGCCTTGCCAAGCGTGAAAATGGCAATGTCATCCTGATCGCACCGAGCGAGGAAATCGCCGCACGTGAAAAACTCGAACTTGAGTCGATGAAACAGATCGAGGAACTGGCACCGCTGTATTCTGACCTTATCCAGGTCAACTATGCCAAGGCCACCGACCTTGCCGACCTGCTGAGCTCTGAAGACAGCTCACAGATGTCGGAGCGCGGCAAGGTGTCTGTTGATGAACGCACCAATACACTGCTCATCCAGGATACGGCTGAGAAGCTGGAGCAGATCCGCCGCCTGGTCGCCCGCCTGGATATCCCGGTACGCCAGGTACTGATCGAGTCACGTATTGTGCTGGCCAACAATGACTTCGCCCGCGAACTGGGCGTCAAGTTCGGCCTCAGTCACAACAGCACGGCACGTGACAATGAAACCCAGTTTGTCCTGGGTGGCAAACAGAATGGTGACGTCAATTACGCAGATACCATCACCGCCTACGAAGTCCCGGGCGGCAGCGGTAACGAAGGACTGCTGGTCAATCTTCCGGCTACCAACCCTTCCGGTGCCCTGGGCATCGCACTGGGCAAACTGGGCAGCAACCTGCTGGCACTGGAACTGAGCGCCATGCAACTGGAAGATCGCGGTGAAGTGATCTCCAGTCCGCGTGTCATTACCTCCAATCAGCAGGAAGCCGTTATCCAGCAGGGTGTCGAAATACCCTACCAGCGTGCGTCTTCAAGTGGTGCAACAGCGGTGACCTTCAAGGAAGCCGTACTGGAACTGCGGGTCACACCCCAGATCACGCCGGATGACCGCATCATCATGGACCTGAAGGTCAGCAAGGACAGCGTGGGCCAGATCTTTGCCGGCGTCCCCAGTATCGATACCCGTAATGTCGAAACACGGGTTCTGGTCGACAATGGTGAAACCCTGGTTCTCGGTGGTATTTACGAGCAGGAGCGCGGCAAGGAAGCGGAACGTGTTCCCTTCTTTGGCGAGCTGCCGGGTGTCGGCTGGCTGTTCAGGACCGAGCGTAAAACCAACAACAAGAGTGAAATGCTCATCTTCGTGACCCCGAAACTCATCAAGCAGGGCATCAGTATCCAGTAGCCCGACTTGTACACAGCCTGAATTTCTGGCATATCTGCCCGGCATGAAAATGCCGGGCAGTTTTTTTTTGGTCGGCCCCATGGGGGCTGGCAAATCCACCATTGGCCGCAAGCTGGCACGGGCACTCGACCTCAGATTCATCGACAGCGACAGGGAAATTGAAGCACGAACCGGTGTGGATATCCCGTTAGTCTTTGAATTGGAAGGAGAATCCGGATTCCGCAAGCGCGAGCAGGAAGTCATCGACGAGTTGTCGGGCACACCGGGAATCGTACTTGCCACCGGGGGCGGTGCCGTACTGGACCCACAAAACCGCAAACACCTGGCCAGCCGCGGTACGGTCATTTACCTGCAAACCTCTGTGGATCAGCAACTGCAACGCACCGCACATGACCGGAACCGCCCGTTGCTGCAAACTGACAACCCACGCGAAAAACTGGAACAACTGCTCGCCGAGCGTGACCCGCTTTATCGGGAAGTCGCTGATTTTATCATCGAAACCGATGGCTGCAAGGTGCGTGACGTAGTACAGAAAATCACGCACTTTGTTGAGGAAAACCAGTCACCCCCTTATCCTTGAGCCATGATCACTCAAACCCTGCAACTTGAACTGGGCGAACGCAGCTACCCGATACACATCGGGCCGGGCCTGCTGTCGCAGACAGCGCTCTATAAACCCGCCATTCGCGGGCGCCAGGTCATGGTTGTCAGTAACGACACAGTCGCCCCCCTGTATATGGATAACGTTTGCGAGGCATTGCAGGACTACCGGCTCGAACAGCTGGTCCTGCCGGATGGCGAGCAGTACAAAACCCTCGAGGTGCTGAACTCGATTTTTGACGCCCTGCTGGAAAAACGCTTCAACCGCTCCTGCTGCCTGGTAGCGCTGGGGGGTGGTGTGGTCGGCGACATGGTGGGATTTGCCGCAGCCTGTTACCAGCGCGGTGTGGACTTTATCCAAATCCCTACCACGCTGCTGGCCCAGGTGGATTCATCGGTCGGCGGCAAAACCGGCGTCAACCACCCGCTTGGCAAGAACATGATCGGTGCTTTTCACCAGCCGCGCCTGGTACTGGCAGATACCGATACCCTCAATACGCTGGATGACCGCCAGTTGTCGGCCGGCATCGCCGAGGTCATCAAGTACGGCCTGATCGAGGACCGGGCCTTTTTCGAGTGGCTGGAAGCCAACATGACGCGCCTGCTGGAGCGTGACACCGAGGCACTGGTGTATGCCATCGAGCGCTCCTGCCGCTGCAAGGCGGAAATTGTCGCTGCCGATGAACGGGAAAGCGGCAAGCGTGCCCTGCTCAATCTTGGCCACACCTTTGGACACGCCATTGAAACCGGCATGGGTTACGGTAACTGGTTGCACGGCGAAGCCGTGGCGGCCGGCATGGCCATGGCGGCCGACCTGTCCGCGCGCCACGGCTGGATAAGCCAGGCCGATGTCGCACGCATTCGTGCCCTGCTTGAAAAGGCCCGGCTGCCAACCGACCCGCCCGGGGAAATCAGCCGTGAACGTTTTCTGGAACTCATGGCAGTCGACAAGAAAGCCATGGACGACGGTCTGCGACTGGTATTGCTCGACGCCATCGGTGCAGCGAAGATTACCGCCGAGTACGATAACCGGCGGCTGGATGAAACACTCAACCAGAACCTGCCGCTGACGGGTTCATGAACAGCCTGCCAGAGGAATTCGGACACGAAACCGGGCTGGCACCCTATGCCGTCAGGGATGCAATATCCGCCGGCCGCCGTCACACCGAGCCAGCCCCCAATTACCGCAGTGAATACCAGCGCGACCGCGACCGGATTATCCATGCAGCGGCATTTCGCCGGCTTGAATACAAAACCCAGGTCTTCGTGAATCATGAAGGCGACCTGTTCCGGACGCGCCTGACACACTCTATCGAGGTGGCACAGATTGCACGCTCCATTGCCCGTGCCATGCGACTGAATGAAGATCTGACCGAAGCCATCGCGCTGGCGCATGACCTTGGACACACACCCTTCGGGCACGCCGGGCAGGACGCGCTGAACGCCTGCATGACAGACTACGGTGGTTTTGAACATAACCTGCAGTCGTTGCGTGTGGTCGACGAACTGGAAGAAAAATACGCCGATTTCCCCGGCCTCAACCTGACCTTTGAAACACGTGAAGGCATCCTTAAACACTGCTCGGCAAAAAACGCTGCCGAACTGGGTGATGTCGGGGAACGTTTCCTGGCAAAGCAGCAGCCCGGCCTGGAAGCCCAGCTCACCAATCTTGCCGACGAAATCGCCTACAACAGCCACGACGTCGATGACGGCTTGCGTGCCGGCCTGATCGCGGTCGACCAGCTCAACGAGGTACCGTTGTTTGCCGAGCAATACAGCGAGGTCAGGCAACGCTACCCTGCACTGTCACAACGGCGCGTCATCCATGAAGTCGTAAGACGACTGATCAACTGCCAGGTTGTCGACCTGATCGAGACCAGCCAGGCGCAACTGGCCGATGCACGGCCAGCCAGCCTCGCTGAGGTGCGCCAACAACCCCGCCCACTCGTCAGCTTCAGTGACTCCATGCGGGAACGCAACCTGGAACTGAAACGGTTCCTGCGCAAGCACCTGTACCGGCACTACCGTGTCCACCGGATGAGCGCCAAGGCAAGACGTGTTATCAGCGACCTGTTTGTTGCATTCAACGAAGACCCGCTGCTGTTACCGGATGAAGCACAGGAACACGTGGCCACACTGCGCGCTGAACAGGGCGAAACCGGCCAGGCGCGTGCCGTTGCCGACTATATTGCCGGCATGACCGACCGCTACGCCATTAGCGAACATCACCGGGTATATAACCCGGGAGAGCTGACTTGAGCACGGCGTGCCAGGTAGAGACAAGACATGCGCATTTATATGCAAATTCCGCCCAGCGACGCCGGTCCACCCAGGTTTTACCACCTGCACCTGCAGGAAGACCTGATCGACGGCTGGACACTTGTGCGTGAGTGGGGCTACCAGGGTGCCGGCGGACGCATACTCAAGGACCACTATACTGATCGTGAACAGGCGGAACAGGCCATGATGTCAATCCGTGACGCACAGTTGAAAAAAGGTTACCAGGTCGTGTTTATGCAGGCACAGACATGAACGAAACAGCCGGCGCGAGACAACCCGACTACCTGCAGTCGTGGTCGCTGCGCCGTCACCCCTTCGAGGAACAGATCGACCCGGAATTCTTCTACGCCGGCAGTACGTTGATGCAACGGCTCGACCTGCTGACCCACCTGGTCCAGTTCAGTGAGTCGATCGTTATTGTCAGCGGCCCGGATGGCAGCGGGAAGAGTACGCTGCTCGAACAGTTTCTGGGCCACATCAACCCGCAGTGGACAGTCTGTGCAATCGACGGCAGCCAGGGCGAACAACTGACCGAAAGCCTCGCGCAAGTCATCGGCGCCCCGGCGGATGAGGATGAAAAGGCCCTGCTGGTCCGCTGGGCAACGCAAAGCGAAGCGTCCCGGCAACTGGTGATTGTTGTCGATAATGCCGAACAACTCAGTGAGCCTGCCTGCCGGCGCCTTTGTGAACTGATTGACCTGCCGGACGGGGACCGGCTGCGTATCGTGCTGTTCGGCACGGCGGACATTACCGAACGTGTTCGCACGATACTGGAACAACTGGGTAGCAAGCGCACCTGTCAGACACTGGAGATCCCCCGGCTGACGGAAGAAGAGACCGCTGCCTATCTCATGTACCGGCTGGCTGTCGCCGGCTACAGCGGTGAAAGCCCTTTCACACCAACAGAGATACGCGCCATCTGTAAATCGGCGGACGGTCGGCCCGGGCATATCAACCGGCTGGCCAATGAATCACTGGTCGAACATCATATGCGTGCACGAATCAAGCAACGTGCACCCATACCGAATATCCGGAAAAAATATAACACGCCGCTGTGGATCGGCGCCTCACTCGTCATAGCCATCCTTGCCGGCTATCTGGGCTGGCAACGCTTCACACCGGATGAAGCAAGCGTCCCAACTGCCGCGCTGCCCGAGCCACTTGTTGCCGAAGTCGAACAGCCTCTCGAAGTTCCACCGAAAACACCCGGTGATCTCGCCGTTGATCAGGCACAACAGCCGGGCGGCGAGCAGCACTCTGCTGATGCCGACACAAGCGAAGCCCTCCAGCCAGATACCGCCGTAACCACTGCCGCACCGACAGCGACGACGCAGGCAACTGAATCTGCGCCTGAACCTGCCCCTGTCCCTGTATCCGAATCTGAACCCGTGCAAAAGGCCGAGGACACCAGGGAACCCGTGACACCTGACGCCAGCACAACCCGCCGTGAAAACACCACCCCGGATAGTTTGCCCGTGAGCGAATCGCCCACCCCGGCTGCCGGGGCCGAAACCGTTCCGGCCGAACAGCCCGGGAACACGTCAGCTGAACCGCAACCACCTGCAACGCCAGCCACAACACCGCACCGCGAAGACTGGCTGCTGCAACAAG
>JALVCM010000108.1 GCA_027010005.1 Thiohalobacter sp. | reverse complement strand
ATCACCGTATAACACCCGTTCAGCCTGTTGACACAGGGTGCTGAAAGGTAATGCCGCCACATCATCATGGAGCTGCAGGTAAGCGAGAAACTCGTGGTTGGTCTGACTCTTTCGTTCCGGTAAACGTTGCCCGTTGATCAGGTAATCAATGCACACATTAAGTAATGCCGGCAGGCTCCTGGGCAAGGCAGCGGGATTGACCGACAGCGTGTTTGCCAGGTCAGAAAACAGTTCCTCACGCGTATTCCTGGCTGCTCTTCTGCCAGACCATGACCCGCCAGCCGTCCTGCCGAGGCGTATTTCGTGCCATATCATCCCGACTGCCAGTGCAACAACCAGCAGAATGCTGGTATAGAGGATTATTCTGGCTGCCGAGGCGGACAGCGTGAGTTTTTCAAGGAAACTTTCCAGCCAGCGGAGATCTTCCTCGTCACTTTCGTCCGGATCACGGTCAAACAGCCAGTCGATAAACTGTTTCCACCAGCTGGTGTGTTGTGCTGGCGGGATATCCTGTAATGCATCGTCCAGCATGGCTTGCAGCCCGGCATATTCAAGTTCAACGTGGCCTGCTGCAGGGTAATGCAGCTGTGTGACCAGGTAGCGAAGATCCGCCAGCTCCGCCAGGCTGGCAGTTTCCGGGTCGGGTACCAGCGTGGAGATGAGTTCATTGTCCCCGGCGAGCAACATGGACAGTTGCGGGCAAGCTTCGGCCAGATCTATCTGTTCGAAGATTGCCGGCGTCGAACTGTCGTCGAACTGCCGGTCGATACACTGGTCAAGCTGGTTGTAAAGTGTATCCAGGCTGACGTTGGTGGCCTGAGCCGTCAACGACATAACTGCCAGCAGGCTGATCCATGTCGCCCGTGCAAACAAGTGTTCAGCCTGCTTCGAGACGTTGTTCCAGGTCCAGTCCCTGCTTGCGTAACTTCAGGTCATGCAGCTGGACCAGCATGATGGCATAGAACAGTGGTCCGCCAATGGTGCCCACCGCGATACTGAAGAGGGTCAGGGTGATCGGCATACCGGTGGTCTGTTCGACACCGCCTGTCAGTCCTGCGGTCACACCGGTGACAAAGCCCAGCGCGATATAGATCACCATCATCAGGGCGGCCGGTACCATCAGGACGGTTGATGTCCTCCACCAGTTCCCCCACACCAGGCGATGACTCGTTTTCAGCGCATCCAGAATGCCGTGATTGTCCACAACAATCAGCATGGGGTAGAAAAACAGGCTCATCATCAGGATGATGCCGGGCACCAGTAGCACAATGGATCCCAGCATCACTGCAATGACATACAGGATCATGCCGACCAGTACCGGCAGCAGTTTTTTTAGCCCGATCGAGAGTGAATCGCCCAGGCTGAGTTGCCGGTCTGAAGCGTTGGCGTCGAGACGAATAATGATGGCGTTATAGAAAACAAACCCCACAACCGTCGCAATCAGCATAATCCCGAAAAATCCCTGCATTTGCCCCGGCGCCAGTGCCTGACCGGGTTGTTGAGACGGGCCGAACAGGTTAGGCACGCTGGAAATGATGGCGCTGATCAGCGCAAGGCCGACGACAGACCTGAAACCTGACAGGAAAAGCCGGATACCGTTATCAAGTACCCGGCTGATGGATTGTGGCTGGTTTGCATACTGGAACATGATTCCTCCCTGAACCCTGGTGGTATTGCGAAGCTGGTCCGTGCCGCATTTCCTTAACTCTGTCAGGTGTTTTCGGTCAGTCCGGGTGAAACTTTAACCGTATCGGGGCTAAAGGGTGTCGATCCATTTTTCGAGCATTTCAATCTCGTTGCGGATGAAATCCGGGTCCTGGTAGACGTGGCCCATGAGACTGATGCCCTCGGTGCGTCCCAGCAGGTGAAGGGCCAGTGATCGGGCCTGTTGAGGATCTGTCAGAGTGCTGAATTGTTCCGCCAGCCAGTCCCGGAACAGGTCGAACAGCTGTCTGGCACTTTCCCGCTGTGCGCAGGCGGCTGCTTTCCCGAGTTCAGTATTGAGGGAGCCGACCGGGCAACCGTAGCGTATCAGGTTGTCCCTGTTTGACATGACCATCTGTACAAAACGTCGCAGGCGATCCTTCGGGTCGGGCAGTTCCGCGTCCCATGCTGACAGTGCTGCACGGTATTCATTGGCGAGCTGGTGGATGACGGCATCGAGGATGTCGTCCTTGGTCTTGAAATAGTGGTAGATATTGCCGCGCTGGATACCGGTGTGGCTGACGATATCGCTGAACGATGTCCGTGTGTAACCTCGCTGGTAGAATAGTGTCCTGGCGGCTTCGACAATATCGTCCCGCGTATGTCCGCGTTGGCTGGTCATGGTGAATAAGGTTACCCCAAATCCACCCGCCTGTGTCAGGAGGGTATGGGTTTGTGCATCTTCATGGGGGTTTTCTGCCGTGCAGCCATCTCGTCCATCTGCATACGTATAGCCTCCTTCCAGTGTATTTTAGGCTGATAACCCAGCTGTTCAGTGGCGTGCGTATTGTTTGCACCGGTTTCTTCCAGCAAATGAATGATGCTGCGAGTGACCAAAGGTTCCCACGGTACAATCGGGTCCAGCAATTCCATGCTGTGTGCAAAGGGGTAGGCGATGGTAAAGGGAACGCTGAAGTGTGGTTTTGGCAACTGATAGGCTTCATTGAGGAAGCCAATCACCTCGCGCGCCGTGGGTACTGTCGGGCCAACGATGTTAAAGCCCTGATAACCCTCAAGCCCCTCTGCGGTGGCAGTCAATGCAAAAGCCTCGCCGATATCCTCACCTGCAATCACCGGCATGCCAGTGTTGCCGCCCCTGACCCAGGGGACAAGGTGTGTTTTCAGGCGTGGCACCAGCAGTGACAGCAAACCGATGCCGTAGCGTCGTCCTGCAAACAGGCCGGTACGCAGCGAGATCATGGTGCAACCACGGTTGGCACGGTCGCGCATGATATTTTCGAGGCGTGCCACATTGCGCATGTGTGGCCAGAGTGTTAACCGGTTTTCGTCCGCCCGGCCCATCGGGTCGGAGGATGCATCAGGTGCGGCAACGCTGGTTGAACTGAGAAAAATAAACCGGGAAACACGACTTTTCGGCAACTGTTCCATGAGCGCTTTTGATGGCTGAAAAAACAGCCGTTCCGATTCGTCACGGTAGCCCCATGCCGAGGTCCAGGCCGCGGCATGACAAACAACATCGATACCGTCGAGTAGTGTTCCAAGGTATGTCTTGTCTCGCAGGTCGCCCTCGCGTATCTCGCCGTTAAAGGCCGGTATCAGTTTTTTCCTGTCACGGCAGGCTGCAATGGCATTTACACCATCGCGATTTATCAGTGTTTCGAGTATGTGACTGCCGACAAAACCGTTGGCCCCGGTGACCAGTATGTTGGTGGTTTCCATGTGTGGATTTCCTGCAGGTGACTGAACTGGTATGATCGTCCCAGAGATTAGGACGATCATACCAGCCTGTCAAGCCGGAGGGCTGCTGTTGAAATTCGGGGATTGAAACCCCATTAAACATCAAGGCAGGAACCCAACATTGTTCAGGAGGTAACATCATGAGCAGACTGGCATATCTTGGAGAAGGGCTGGATCGCGCCTGGGAATCACTGGCTGAGGGCTGGCATCAGCTGCGCCAGAGAGCGTCGCAGGCCATTACACGGTTTCATCCACTTCAGAAGCGCAGGGACGAGGTGGGGAGTACCGAAGATGACCTGATGCAGCGGGCGATACACTGGGGTGTCGTTGCGGCCGAAGTGGAAGAGCGTGATGACGAGATTATTGTCAGGCTCGAAGTGCCCGGGCTGGAACCGGACGATTTTGATATCAGCGTCGTCAATGACTTGCTGGTCGTGCAGGGTGAAAAGCGCATGGAGCGTGAGCAGAAACGTGGTCAGTACCATGTCATGGAGTGCGCCTACGGCAGTTTCGAGCGGACCATCCCGCTGCCACGCAGCGTTGATGCTTCGGGTGTGAAAGCCCGCTACCGGCGCGGTGTGTTGACTGTTCATTTACCCATTGCCGCATCGGCCCGGGTACGGCGAATCGAAGTGAAAAGTTAACGGATGTGTCTGCCAGGGAGGGCGGACCTTTACGCCTGGATACTTTTCGGTGATAGTCTCGTTTATTTCAGCAAACAATCGAGGCGTTTTACATGGCTTCTCAGGGTAAAGGGATCACCCGCCGGACATTCATGGAGCAACTGGCCATGCTCGGTATGCTGGCGGCTGCCTGTCCGGCTTCCGCAGTTGCACAGGCACGTCGGCAGGCAGGGGCATTGCAACAACAGCCTGGCTGGCTGAAAACCAACCCCTGGAAAACCCTCTCCGAAGTCCAGCAGCACCTGTTTCCTGCGGCTGACGATACACCTGGCGCCAGTGATATACATGCCATTGCTTATCTCCGTAACACGCTCGAAAATCCGGCCGCTGATGGTGAGGACCGGGTATTTATTG
>JALVCM010000107.1 GCA_027010005.1 Thiohalobacter sp. | reverse complement strand
AAGCTTCGAAGAAAAAAGCTTCGAAGAAAAAAGCTTCGAAGAAACGCGTAGCCAAGAAGAAGGCTTCCAAGAAAAAGGCAGCCAAGAAAAAGGCTACCCGGAAAAAAGCTTCGAAGAAAAAGGTAGCCAAGAAAAAGGCTTCCAAGAAAAAGGCAGCCAAGAAGAAGGCTACCCGGAAAAAAGCTTCGAAGAAGCGCGTAGCCAAGAAAAAGGCTACCAGGAAGAAGGCTCGCCGTCGTTAATCGGCACCTCCTGTGAGAAAGGCCTGCGAAAGCAGGCCTTTTTTTTGCAACAAATTGTTTATAAACGACTAAATTCAGGCCTCAAACCCGCTCGCAGTTGATGGGCCGCATGTCACGCATCCTCGCACAGATCATAAAACAACCCATGAAATACCTTAAATGACAGTGGCTTACTAAAGATCCAGCGATATCGGCCGAAACCGACCCTGTAACCTCGTTTTCAAAAAATAACCGGGTTGGTGGAATGACAGACGCAGAAACTGACAAGACAACACTGATGGTTGTGGACGATTCACGTCTTATGCGCGTGGCGGCCCGAAAAATCCTGAAAAATGACTTCACGATTATTGAAGCCACGGACGGTGAGGACGCCTGGGAAACCCTTCAGCAACATCCTGAAATTGCCCTGGTCATGTCCGATCTTTCCATGCCGAATCTCGATGGCCTGGGCCTGTTGAAACGTATCCGTGAATCCGCCTTCAGCGAACTCCCGGTCATTATTATTACCGGCGCAGAAGACGATGACGGCAGTAAAAAGACTGCCCTTGCCGCAGGTGCCAGTGACTTCATCACCAAGCCCTTTGAATCCGTCCAGTTACTGGCGCGTGCAAAGGCCCAGGCACGCCAGAAGGACGTACAGGAAGCCCTGCAACAAAGCGAAGCCGAGAAACAGCAGCTGCAGGAGACCAGCCAGGTTGAACCGATGACCGGCCTGGCCAACAAACGTGCCTTCATCAATCACCTGGAAGAAAATCTGGCCTACGCGACACGACACCGCACTGAGCTCTCGCTGATTCTGGTTCGCATTGAAAAATACAAGATACTGTTCCTGCGCCGTGGCAAACAGGTTGCTGAAACACTGGCCAGGGAGCTCGCCACGATCCTGGGAGAAGGCCGTCGCCGTGAGGATACGGTTGGTCACATTGCACTGGACACGTTCGGCATTCTTCTTCCTTCCGCTAACCCACCTGGCTCCAGGCGTGTGCTTAAACAGCTTTCTGACGCTATTGAACAGCTGGAGGTTACTGTGGAGGGTGAAAACGTACCCTTCAATGTACGTTTTGGCCTGTGCAACCCGGATATTCGGCCGGGAATCCGTGCCGACGAAGTCATAGCACTTGCGGAAGAACGTTTGACTTCCCCACCGGCCGCCATGACACCACCGGCCAGCACGGTAGCCGAAAGTCCGCAGCAGACCAGGACCTCTGATATAACGGCCCCTTCTGCTGTGGTTGCTGCCGATCACCCGCACACACCCGACATTGCCACACCTGCGGACATACAGCATGCACTCGACATGCTGGCAAATAATAGCGGTGCAGCAACAGCCACGGCTGACGCCCTTGTGCGGGGTATTTTGCCCATACTGGATAACTGGGACCGGGCAAACGGACACCGGCATACGCACCTGGTCGAAGCACTCCGAAGCGCACTCGAGGGGACAGAAACCCGCGACACCACGGTTACACACTCCGAGCAACCACCCGAACTGGTGGATTGACGGGGTATACCGGGTTCTGCCTGCCTCCCACGCCTTTTAACCCGCCGCACACACGACTGTCGGGGGCCGGATACTGCCGGAAATCCCGCTGATCAGCGCTCCTGACAGACTGCGCCAATGCCCCGCCGGCCCC
The DNA here is from genome assembly GCA_027010005.1 of Thiohalobacter sp. Taxonomy (GTDB): domain Bacteria; phylum Pseudomonadota; class Gammaproteobacteria; order DSM-19610; family DSM-19610; genus Thiogranum. The sequence continues at coordinate 2,579 of JALVCM010000107.1, read as the reverse complement.
ATACCCGGCTCCCGCTGCATAATAACCGCAACACACCATGCAAATTTCCATCCAAACCGCTAGAATACGCGCCTGCAACTATCCAGCCACGCCATTTTCCGGCCATGACTACAGTGACGGCATCCACCTTGACTCAAGACAGACAATCCAGCTTTAGCTACGAAGAACTCATCGCCTGCGGGCACGGCGAACTGTTCGGCCCCGGTAATGCACGACTGCCGCTGCCTCCCATGCTGATGTTCGACCGCATTACACAGATCAGTGACACGGGCGGCGTATACGGCAAGGGCGAAATTATCGCCGAACTCGATATCAAACCAGACCTGTGGTTCTTCGAATGTCATTTCGAGACCGACCCGGTGATGCCGGGCTGCCTGGGCCTGGATGCCATGTGGCAATTGATCGGCTTTCACCTGGGCTGGCTCGGCGGCCCGGGACGCGGCCGCGCACTGGGGTCCGGTGAGGTCAAATTCAGCGGGCAAGTTACGCCCGATGCAAAAATGCTCACCTATCGCATCGACCTCAAGCGCGTTATCCAGCGCAAACTTTATATGGGTATCGGCGACGCCTGCATGGATGTCGATGGCAAGGAAATCTACCACGCAAAGAATTTGCGTGTCGGACTGTTCACCTCCACTGAGAATTTCTAGGATTTATCGTTATGCGACGCGTAGTAGTTACAGGTATGGGCATCACGTCCAGTATTGGCACCACACAACAACAGGTTCTTGAGTCCCTGCAACAGGGGAAATCCGGCATCGTCTTTGCCCCGGAGTATGCGGAGCGCGGCTTCCGCAGCCATATTCACGGCGCCGTCGATCTTGACCTGGATGCGCTCATTGACCGCAAGTTACGGCGCTTCATGGGCGACAGCGCAGCCTATAACTATCTGGCGATGAAAGATGCCATCGAGGACGCCGGACTGGAAGAAGACCAGATCTCCAATCCGCGTACCGGCCTGATTGCAGGTTCCGGCGGTACTTCGACCTCCAACGTCGCACTGGCGCTCGACCTGTTCGAGAAAAAAGGTGCCAGGAAAGTTGGCCCCTTCATGGTACCCCGCACCATGGGCAGCACCAACTCGGCCTGCCTGTCCACCGCCTTCAAGATCAAGGGTGTCAACTATTCCATCAGCTCTGCCTGCTCAACCAGTGCACACTGCATCGGGAATGGCTGTGAACTGATCCAGATGGGCAAGCAGGACATTGTATTTGCCGGCGGGGGTGAAGAACTGCACTGGACCCTGACACTGCTGTTCGATGCCATGGGCGCCCTGTCATCCAAGTATAATGACTCACCCGAGACCGCCTCGCGCGCCTATGACGCAACCCGCGACGGTTTTGTCATCGCCGGCGGTGGTGGCATGCTGGTACTGGAAGAACTGGAACACGCAAAGGCCCGTGGTGCGAAAATCTACGCCGAAATCATTGGCTACGGCGCCACCTCCGATGGCTACGACATGGTCCAGCCTTCCGGCGAAGGCGCGGTACGCTGCATGCAGCAAGCCATGGGCGACAGCAATGTCAGCATTGATTACATCAACGCACATGGCACCAGCACGCCGGTTGGCGATACCCGCGAACTGGAAGCCATCAAGGAAGTGTTTGGCGACAACATTCCCGCCATCAGCTCCACCAAGTCACTGAGCGGACACTCGCTTGGTGCGGCCGGTGTCCAGGAAGCCATCTACTCACTGATCATGCTGCAGAACGATTTTATCTGCGCTTCGGCCAATATCGAACACCTCGATCCGGCAGCGGAAGGTTTTCCGATCCAGCGCGAACGCAAGGACAACGCCGGCCTGCGCACCGTCATGTCCAACAGCTTCGGTTTTGGGGGCACCAACGCCTCGCTGATCATGCAGAAGCCGGAAGACTAGAACCCCTTATACCCGCTTCACCCGTAATGAAGCCCGAAGGGGGTTCTATGGGTGCAGCGCGGCAATCTCCCGCAGTCTGGTACCAGGCCAGAAAAGATTGCTGCGCTGCGCTTGCAATGACGTGGTTTCTAACGGGTTCAGTCTGTAACAAGCACTTTCCAGGCCTTGTCCAGCCGCTGGGGCGATACCTTGTCCACGGTGCCCAGTTCCTGGGCAAACAGGGAAACCCGCAACTCCTCGATGAGCCAGCGGAAGTCCTGTAGTGGTTCGGGGCTCACACTACCCTTGTTCTGTGCCTGCTCATAACGCGACTGGTATTCCTGTACCTGCAAGGCCAGTTTTCGATCCCGTTCTGTATTTCCCGGCAGTTTTTCCAGCCGGGCCAATGCGGCACGCAGGTAAATCGTCAGCCGTGGCAAGCGTGGGAGTGGCGTTGCTGACAGGAAACCGGGGTATACCAGTGCAGCTGCCTGTGAGCGTAGTTCATTCATGGCCGACAGCAGTTGTGGCGACAGCGAGCCTTTCAGACCGCGATTGAGCTGGTGAAAGGCCTCCAGTGCTTCGTAACTGTAGTGACCAATTTTAACGGCAAGCCCCGGCAGCTTCGCATTGCCCGAGGCAAGACGCTGATGGTATGCCACCTCATCACGCACTGCCTCGTCACCAGCCATAAACGCTGCCTGCAACACGGCCTGTTCCA